>NC_008013.1 GCF_000055945.1 Lawsonia intracellularis PHE/MN1-00 | reverse complement strand
TCATATTTTTTTAATATCTCTTCATGTTTCTGTATATATTCTTCTAATGCTTTATTGATTGTATTATTTACACTTGTTCTTTTTAATCCTGAAAGTTTAGCTGCATTTTCAAAAATTGATGGTTTTAGGAGTACAGTAAGCCTTTTATTTTTTATTTCTTTTGATTTGTGGTTATTAGGTATACTATTTTGATCCGTTTCACTATGAGTAACATGTGTATCTTTCGTATATTCTATATGATTAGTTTTAGCATCAACATCTGTATGTTGAAGATTATCTATATGATCATTGTTATCTTCATGTTCTATATGTTCTGTACTAATAAACTGTAATACAGGGTTATTTTTAAAGTTTTTTCTTTTAACCATATAACTAATTCCTTCTCAAAAATTCTTCTACAAAATTTTCATAATCTAAAGCCACGTTACTTTTAGGAGCATATGTATATATGTCTTGTTGATGAACTTGACTTTCTTTTATAGCAATTGCTTCTCGAATAGTAGAAGTAAACAGCTTTGTATCTAGTTTTTGTGCAGTTTGTTCTATAATTTCAGTAAGGTCTCTACTTAATATAGATCTAGTATTGTAACGTGTAAGTAAAATTCCTTTTACTTTTAGTCCTGAATTACAATATTGTTTTACTGTGCTGATCGTCTGATGGAGTTGATGAATACCTTGTAAGCTATAAATATCAGCTTGTGCAGGAATGACTATACTTGAACATGCTGTAAGGGCATTTATTGTTAATACTCCTAATGCAGGAGGCGTATCTATTACAGCATAGTCATAGTCGTTTAATACATCACTTAATGCTTCTTTTAGTCTATATTCTTTTCCTACATCAGTTATTACAGTATCTGCACCTGCTAATGTTGGACTTGCTGGTATTACAGTACCTTTTTTTGTATCTTGTAGGACTTCTTTTATACTCATTCGTTTTGCTAATAGATCTACAGAAGTTAAGTTTGTAGATTGAATCCCTAGTGTATGTGTTAAATTCCCTTGTGCATCTAGGTCAATGAAAAGTACGCTATATCCTCTATTAATTAAGCCAGCTCCTAATGCTAATGCTGTGGTGCTTTTCCCTACGCCACCTTTTTGATTAATAATTGCTATGATTTCTTTCACAAAATATATCCTTTTTTATTTTATGATGTATGTTTTTTAGTATAAAACATATGTTATATATAGTCTATATGTAAAGTACTATTAATATGGTACGTACTATACATATACTACATATAACAAATATACTACATATTATATATATTATACAATGTAGACATTCTGTCTATATTATATGTATAATATGTAGTATATGTATAGTACGTAAAAATTTTTTATTTTGCTCGACTAATATTCACATATTGATAAAAAGAGTTAATATGATTGGATATTAAGTTGATTAGCTTAGTTAGACAGTTTTTTATTTTGTTGGTAACACTAAAATAAATTAAGTATCACTTAAATGGATATTATATATCTTGTCTTATTTTTTAAGAAAAAAGAGAAATAGTTTATTAAAAATTTGATGAGTATTTTTTTTACTATTATTAATTACAATTAACCTATTTTTAATATATAATAATATATCATATACATTTTTTATATATTAGTCAGTTAAAGTTACATAAGCTGTAACAACAGTTATTATTTTATAGGTATATTATCAGATAATTAATATAGTATATTTTATAGTATAATGATATATACAACTATATGTACATAAAAATTATAGATTTTATACATTTATAATAAATGTATGTTGTCTAACTTAATGTTTCCGTAAATTCATCATCAATAATAGCAGCAGCTTTTTTTAATGCATCATTATGTAGATGTGCATATCGTTGTGTCATAGCAGGTGTTTCATGAGTTAGTAGTCGTTGAATAGTATACAAATCTACTTTTCCACTTGAAGCTAACCTAGAGGCAAAATTATGACGTAACCCATGAAGCGGTCTAAAGTCTTTTGGTAATTTTGCTTTTTCTTTTATTCTTTTTATTAACCGCTGATTATAAGTTGTTCTTTTTGTTCCATTACGTGTTGCAAAAATAAAATCACTATTTCCTTTTGGGATAGATAATAAAATTGACTTTGCAGAGTTATTCATAGGAATATAATCTGTTTTCCCTTTTTTTGCATAATTCCCAGAAAGTGTAATGATATTATTTTCAAAGTCACAGTCAGACCATTTAAGAGCTAATAATGCACTTTTTCTCATTCCTGTAACTAGTGCTAAACGAATAAAGGCAACATCTGACTGGTTGGGTTCAGCATCAAGCGCAAGTAGAAGATTTTTTAATTGATTCTTAGAAAGAATTTCTGTTTTTTGATTATCAACCTTTGGCATATCAATATATAAATTTTGTGGTTTTATACATAAATTTCTTTGAATACCAAAGTTGATCAACCTTTTAAGTAATACTAAAATATGTTTTATTGAAGCTGGTGATAAGCTTGCTCCCCCTTTAGAACTTTTTGTTAATGTTAATTTTTTTCTCAGCGTATCAATATCATTTGTTGTAAGGATATCAGGACTTTTATGCATTAAATCAGATAAGTATTTTACTCTACTTATATCCTGTTTTAAGGATTTTTTTTCTGAGTAAATTAGTTGATATTTATCCCAAATAGTTTGCAATGTAACTTTTTGATTTTGTTGTTTTTCTTTTTCTTTTTTTCTTTTTTCAACATTAGAAAGTTCTTTCCCAATAGCCCGAAGTCCACGAATATTATTTGCTGTTGCTGCAGTCATTCCAGATGATTCACGGCCTACAGGTTCTTCAATAAGTTTTTTTTCTCCACATCGTCTATAAAGAATATAAAACGTTTTCTCAACGCCATGCTTATCTAAACGTCGTTGAAAGATATAATAAACTCCTGGATATCTTGTTTTATGTCTTGTTATTTTTGGCATACAGCTGGTTATACCTTATACTAATTAGTTTTATCCTATCCCTTTATTTGGAGCTGTTTATATGGGATAAAAAAATCAGATAATTGTATTCTTGGATGATCATTCCAAAAACATATTTTTTTGTCTATGTGAAAGATTGTTAATACATTAATAGGGTAAAAAATAAAATAAAAACAAAATAGTAAAATAAACAGCCCCAGGTTTTTATTATACCAAAAATAACAAGACATAAAACAAGATATCCAGGAGGTTATTATATCTTTCAATGATGTTTAGCTAAACATAGCATTGAGAAAACCTTGATTAAAAAGCATATTAATACACAGGATACTATTATTTTAACTATTTAATATATATATATATAATTATTTTTATAAGTTAACTATTGTTAGGTAAATACTATATTAAAAGATATAATGAATACTACATTCCACTTCTTTTCCATTATTATGTTTTGCATAGAAAAATTTACTGTCAAAAGTAATAGCCATTTCCTCTATAATTTTCCTTTTATAGGATATCCCAATTTCTTTTTGAGTATATTCTTTTTTATTTTTTGGGATCTGAGATAAATAAAAAAAAGACTTAGGTGAACTAAGTGGAATTGCTTCTATCTTACTTGATATATGCCTTTTATTATTTATTACAGTCCATGCTTGTAATAAAGAACAGTCGTTATCTGTCCAAGAAATATGTACCCCTATGTTCCTTTCATACATTTTCTCTTTATAACTACTAATTTTACAAGGAAGAACACCAAAATGTTCATTATAACTTTCCCATGCTATCTGCACAAAACTGTTCTCTATATATGGTGTAAACATTATACTCTTTCCCAAAGGGAAGGTATATCCTAACCGATAAAGAGAGCCATATATGGTAACGGTAGTCTCCCCTTTTGTGCAAATTTCTTTTTTATTATGTATTGCATAGCGTATATTTTTCATTTGCCCCCACCCATAAGCACTAACTATATATCCCTTAAATCCTGAATAGCTGGGATCCCATATAAAAAGGCTTGAGAGACAATCTGAACTTATAGTTGACTGTGCAGGACTACAAAATGACTCCATTATCATATGTGAAAAAGAAGAAATTTTATCTTTATCTCGATTGTAAGCCAATGAGAGAGATAAACCTGATTTTATATTTGTAATAATACCTATTTGATAACTATATGGTTTAAGTTCTAAGTTTTTACTATTATTTTTACTATAACCAAAAAAATTATACTGTTTGAGATTTGAACAGCTATTTTTAACTATGTTAGAAAGCATAGTTGGATATTGTAGCATTGTATTGGTACTATCTTCACTATCATATTCATAATAGTTAACATCACTTGGCATAAAGCTACTCTGTAAAACAAAAGTTTTTAGCCTAGCTAACATTTGTTCCTTAGGACTATAAAAAAGATTTTGTAAACTTTTTAAAGAAGATAGTTGTGATTTTTTATTATACCCATCAATATAAGATAATATTTGTAATTCGTTACTATGAGTTTGATTTATTACAATACTTGCTGTTAATGAAGACTGTTTCCCCTTAGGTTGCTGAGAAGATATAGAATCTCCTTCTATCAAATCTAACTCTTTAATAGTATTATTACATTCAGAAATAGCTGTCTCTGTACATTGTATTTCTTCTGATTGTTGTAATGCATTGTCTTTTAGAGAAGGTATATTATTAGAGTTATCACCCTCAGAATTACTATTACTAAAAGCGATTTCCCTATATGTACTAGTACTTTCTTCCTGAAAAATTTGTAGATCTAAGCTTGATGGATCAATTGTTTCTAAATCTAATAGAAAAGTTTGATCTGGCTCTAAGAGTATTTCTTCAGATGGTAAAAAAGATGGTTGAAGATCACCTAAAAGAAAACAATACTCATCCTCCATTAATGGAGGCTCTGGTTCTTGACCTGTATCTATATTTTGTTTTTTTGACTGCTTTTCTTTTTTCTTTTTCTTTTTTTGTTCTTTTTGTATTTTCTTTTTCCTTTTAACTGTCTCCTCCTTAAGTTGTAATTCTTCACTAAAAGCTTCTAAAAATTGTTCCATACACCCTGACTCTTCAGCAGATTTAGACTTTTTCCTTATTTTTTTCATGGAAGAATGATATTCTGAGCACCGTTGACTAATTTTCATCCTACGATTTTTTTCATCTTCTGGTAAAGATAACCACATTGCCATTTGTTTTTCTGCATGTTTTGTCGCATTACGTATTAATTGTCTGTTTTTTAAAAATTTTTTTCTTTCTAACTTACTAAGCTCTATTTCCTTTTTTACCTCCTCTAACTTTCCTTCTTTCAATGCTTTTTGAAGCTTTTTCTTTATTTCTTTATGTTGCTGTTGGCGTTCTTTTTGTCCCTGACTACGTGCTTCTGATTTTTTTCTCTCCTCTTCAGATAGTTCTGCTCTTTTAGTTTCTCTATTTTTTGAACTCCATCTTGCTCTATTTTGTTTAATACGTTGTAACTTTTCTCTTTTGATTTTTTCTTTAACAATATCAGCTGACTCAATTTTTATTAATTCCTCTTCTTTTTTAGCTAATATTTTATCATTTGCATGACGTTCAGTTTGAGTTTCACTAATAGCTACTCTACGTAGTTTTTCAAATTCTGTTAGTGGAGGATTTTTTATCAATATTTTAGCTTTTTTTTCTTCTTTATATTTTAAATCTCTTTCTTTTTTGATTTGTATTTCTTCTTGAGAAATTGTTCTCCGAACTTCATCTTCGTTCCCTTCTCTGATGGCTATTTCTATCCGTTTGTTAACTTCTTGCCTTCTTTCAATGCGTTTTAATTGTCCTTTTCTATGTGCTTCGCTTTTTTTTCTTTCTTCTTCTGTTTGTGATAATTTTTTTTCTTCCCTTTTTTTTGCTTTCCAAGCTGCGACTCTTTGTTTTTGTTCTTCGGCTCTTTTTGCTTTCAAATTTTTTTCGAATTCTTCAAGTCGTCCTTCTGCTTTTGCCTTTTTTCTTTCTTCTGCTATTTGGGCTCGTACATTATGCTTAATTAATCCACCAGATTCTTTTGTATTATTTATACAAAAAGCATTTGTATAACATATAAGAATAGAAAACATAGATAATATAGCTATATTAACTATACTTTTTATATTATGTATAATTATGCTTATATATATATATGTGTATATTAAACTAATTGTAAAAAAATGTTTATTAATATCTTTAAATAGATGAATCATACTTATATAGATTTATAAATCTAACCTAGTTTTTATAAAAAAAAATGTATAATATTTTGTTATATCTTAATAATAGATTAATTATAGTTAGTATTAATAATAAATAGTTTTACTATCGTTAAAAACTTCTTCTTTCTAAAAAAGAAGAAAAGGATATATATTATTTCTTATGGTGTCATTTTATTTAATTTAGTGTTACCAAAAGCACAAAAAACTATCTAACTAGCTTAGCTAGTTAAGTAATTAACACTTGTTTGGTGTCAGATTTTACTAGTTACTCTAGTGCGTTGTTAAAGATTTTTTATTGACTAGAACTAGATTAAAATATATCAAATAATATTATATATTACTTATTAAGTCAATAATACTATTATATTAAATATAGCAATAGCTACTATTGAATAACTAGAAAGTATATAAAACAACTTATTATAATAAGTAACTATTTAATATCTATAAAAACAATAAAAAATTATACAAAAAGACAATTAAGTTGTTAGATAACAGGTATTGTATTTATTCAAAGTTAAATAATAAATTATACGATAATAATTTTTTTTAGTTCTTATTATGAATTATCAAACTTATAAAGATTATTACAAACGTATTATAAACCGTTAGATAACTTTATAGTATAATTTATTATTTAGTTTTATTAATCAGTTAAAATCATAATACATTTAGTTTATTAATAACCTCTTCATTTCTATTTAACTCTTGTAACTTGCTGTTATCATTATTTATTACTGTTATTCTAATCACTTTCCTCTCTAACTAGCGAATATCAATATTTATATCCTACAATTTTAACAGCATTTTATTTATTTGTTTTGTTAATATATCTTTTTGTTCTTTATTTGGCTTGTTATAGCTCCCCCTAGTAATGCTCTATGCTTGCTCCCATATAAGAGACAAATTTTTATAGGTTGCCCCCTTAGGTCAGTTTTCTTGAGCATAAGAATCTTTCTTTAGATTCATGTATTACCTGTCCATTTTGGTCAATTACCATCTCATGTAGACTCAACAGAAGGGAATTATCAGCTGTATATCTGTCGTTCTCAGCAGGGCTAACTCCTGTATAATAACCAGTTGTAGTAAAAGGCAAAGTCATACTTTCAGGTTGTTTTGGTAATATAGCTATGTCTAATATCTTATAATCCTTTTAAAACTTTTACTTATAAGCAATAATGTTTATATTGTAGCTATATTAAATATGAAGGTGCAGAACAAATTAAAAGAGGAGAAGTAAAAACACAGGAAGAAGTTGAAAAGCATGTACAGCAATTATTTTATGAGCTTGAGGATTCTTCTTATGGATCTGTTCTTACAAAGAAGAAAGAATTTCAACAGACAGGAAAGCTAGTGAAATATGATTATTATTTGGTCTGATATGTTGCTTTTTTTTTTTTTAGACTGTCTAACACATTCCAGAAAATATTTATTCTTTGCACGAAGATAGTTCTTTGTATAATCTGTCACAGCTATCCTGATTTTTGAAAATGTTCCAAAATAATATTTGAAATTGATATTATTCCAACAGAAAAAAATATTAAAAATAAGCCAATAAAAAAATAAGTATAGATATTAATAAGATCGGAGAACAAATCAATAAAACAATAAGGCTTAAAAGGCCATTTATAATCTCTTTCATGTCACCACCAATTATAATATCTTGACTTTATCCTCAATCAAATTCAAAAAATTATACTAAGAGACTTACGGGGGACAGTATCATATAATATATTTTTACCCTTAAGCTCTAAAGTACAAAGAGGGAGGATACGTTTAATAATAAATTTTCTAAAAAACACCTTCTTTTTTGAAGATATTTTCATAGACTTTTTGTCTATGAGGAGTCTTTGAAAATAAGTTACATATGAATCAAAGGGATACTCATATGCAACTAGATCAGATGATTGATAATAAACAGTAACAACTCTATTCTATTGGGAATTTACACGCCACCAATACATTACAAAGACTACCTTAACACATTTTTTCGTAGCATTTTCAAACTACTTTCAACCTATATCAATTCAACCTCTTTTTTAATTCTTCAAGACAGTGTTGTGTATACTCAACTCTAGCTTCTACTTGGATCACACGTGGTTGTAATACATCTACCTTTTGTGTAATTGCTTTCAACCAAGACTCATAACTCCGTAAATCACTTGCAAAATTTTTGTCCTGTTGCTTATAAGAATACTCTATAGCTTGAACACGTTCATCCATACGATTTAATAAGATGAGATTGGTGAATAATGCTGTGACTACAGAAACAACTAAATAGACAGAAAGACCTATGAACACTTTCCCTAATCCATACTTAACTTTAGACCACATTGTTCCTGTTTTTTCATCCATACTTTACCATCCTAACCTTAACATTTTCCTAGCAATAATGTGCTAATCTGCTTTAATTGAAATTTTAAGAGTTTATTCCCTATATCAGGAGAAACACTGGTATGACCATGAGTTGCCCTATTTCTTCCCAGGAAAAAGCAATGGCCAAAACCCATCCTAAAAAGTTTCTTCATAAACTAAGGATAGAAGTAAGTATACCTTAAAGCTCTGCTTCATTAACTGTACTTTGAACTTCAATGTGTTGAGCGGTCAGGAAAAACTTTATCAAAAAATTTTCCTAATAGACTACCTAACATGCGACCTAACATCATTACTTCTCCCCTAAGAAATCTATAAGTTAGGTTAATTATTACATGAAAAAAAAGAAAATGTCACTAATGATTACTGTCAGTAGTCATTTATGTAAAAAGTATAACAAAATTATGTATCTTATATAATATAAAAATGGCTAGAATAAGCTCTATTGTATTTTTTTACATACGTTATTTAACTCTTGAGAATTTAAAATCTTTCATCTGATACATTAAAAGATAAAGAAAGTGAGATTATAGATGAAGGTGAGCTTAAACAGTGAGAAAGGGGGAAAATCAATTTTAATTCAGAAGAAGAAATAAAAAATAACCTTTGCTGTTTATAAGTCACAAATAGAAACTATTAGAGCGCTTGCAATTGGGATTATTCAACAATTAAAAAGTTTATTATACATATAATAGATTCGTACTTAGAATCACAGGAGGAAGATATTAAAAACGCTATAGAATTGTATACAAAAAAATATGAGAAAAGAATAAGTAAACAAAATATAGTTAAATAAGTTTTCTAACCAAAAAGGGATAGAATTTACTCCCATGGTAGGGGGATGAAAGGCATAGTGTATTAAAATTTCATTTGGAGCTTCAGAGGTGTCTTCTGTTTCAATCTTTACAAATAGAACATTATTAATGATTATTTCTAGTATTGAAACATGTTGACCGTTTTTATTAGTCTAGATATCGATATGTAGTTCTCTTCAATAAATAACATCTGTCTTTTTTATGTATCTATCAATTATACTTGCTGTATTTTTATGCCGTTATCTACATATTCAACTAATATAATTTTATTAAATAACATCATCTAACAAACTGTTTATAGAATAAAAACATTGTATATTATTGCTAACTAAAAGTAACTACTTTTTATATAAATAAATAGTTATTTGCTTTAACGTATGGTATATATTTATTGAAGTATAATATGGGCTTTGAGTATATTTTAAAAATATAGATGAAGTGTTAAGTCGTATTAGTGGGATGTATAATGATAGGAATGTATTATTACTACAGTATGTAACTGATATTTTTGAAGTAGAAGGTGATAATGAATGAGAGGCTTTTTAAGTAACCGTTGGGAAGGGAATATGATTGGGTAAAATATATACTGCGGGAGTGGCTTCATTAAAAATTATCTATCTAGATGATATATTGTATATAGTTAGCTAATTGTATTCTTGGATTCTTAATCCAACGATATAGTTACATAATATATTTTCTAACTATTTATATTATTAGTAAATTTTTAAAAAGTCTAATTATAAATTTTTTATGTATCCCAACACTATTCCCAACTAAAAAAGTAATCTTTTATGTTTATATGTAGAAAAGTTATATTATAGGTTCTCAGTAACCTATCTTAGTTAGCACTAATTTTTAAGATAAGCACATTTTCATCCCTAACACATTATATAATATTTATAATACATATGATACTATCATATTGATTTGATAAGAAATATCAATATATTCTCAGTTAGAATCAGCTTATATTAATTTATGGGGAATTGAAATAGAAAGGTTATACTTTCTATCCAACATTTAGTGTTAGTTAGGAATTATTAGTGATTAACTTACATATAGTTGATGAATAGTTATTAATTAGTTTACATAGATATATATTAATAGGTACAGGTAGCAATTATAAATTGATAACTATTCATATATAATTCTATAGAATTTAATAACTGTGTATAACCAATGGGAATAAGACAATAAGAAATAATTAAAAAATTTTTTGTTAATTTAATTAGATATAAAGAGAACTTTTTTCTTCTTTTTAAGAAAAGGATGGCATTGCTTAGTAGTTTTTTGATGCCTTATATTGTTTTGTCAGGAGTTTTTTAAAATAGGGGAAGTTAAATTTTTACAACTAATTTTATCAATACATAGTTTGTGATGATGGGAAAATATTGTTTTATTCTACTTAACAGTTATATCCTTTATATTTTGTGATGGATTATATTTAGTTATAAAAAATATAAAAGTATATATAAGAGTTTTAACTGTGAATAGATTTAATAATATTAGACAGTAAGTTTCAAATTTTTTTTTGAAAAAGCTTTTGACATTCTTTTATGTTTATGCTCCTTTAAGAAAGATGTTTTTAGTATAATAGTAGGTTAACAGATGTTTTTCCCTTTATGTAATATTATTCCTCTTTTTTTTATAAAAACTACCGGCTTATGCCGGTAAGCGTCTTTTATCATTCCTAAAACTATTTAATTTTTCCATATTTTACACGTAAATAATAAATATTTCCAAAGGGGGAAATATGTTTCGTAAGATGCCTTTTATTATGGCAATAATGATTATATTTATAGTTTTACTAAGCCCTATTATCCCTTTATATATAAAGCAACTTTTATATTCTATTAGCTTAAGTATAAAGTCTATTATATTGTTTATACTTCCTTTCATTATATTTAGTTTATTATTTAAAGCATCTGTTATTCTATCTAGAAATGCGACTAAAGTTATAGGAATAATAGTTGTTTTTGTGTGTTGCTCTAATTTTTTATCAACCTTTATTAGTCATTATATTGGGATATGGATATATAGTTCTGATTTAGCTAAGTTACAATTTCATAATATAGATAATCTTACTACATTATGGTTATTACATTTACCAAATATTATTTCGAATAGTGATGCAATGATTACTGGTGTTATACTAGGTATCTTTGCATCTACATTTTTCCCAAAGAAAGCAGAACAACTTGCAGTGACTATTGAAATATATATAGAAAGCTTTTTAAATAATTTTATATTTTTTGTTCCATTATTTGTTGTAGGATTTGTTATAAAAATGCAGCATGATGGTATATTAGAACTACTTACTAAAGAATATGCTTTAATTTTTTCTTTGATTGCTATCAGTCAGTTTACATATATTATTATCTGTTATCTATTATTAAATAAGTTTTCTTTTATAAGGGTTTTTAATAATATTAAAAGAGTCTTTCCTGCTGTGATAAGTGGTTTTAGTACTATGTCTAGTGCTGCAAGTATGCCACTTTTGATTATGGGATTAGAAAGTAATACAAAGAATAAAGATGTTGTTCGTGCTGTAGTTCCAGCAACAATTAACATTCACCTTATTGGTGATTGTTTTGCAATACCTATTTTAGCTTATGCTATATTAAAAGGTTTTGGTATAGAGGAGCCGTCTTTAGTAACTTATATAGTTTTTATTTTTTATTTTATCCTTGCAAAGTTTTCTGTTGTAGCCGTCCCAGGAGGTGGAATCATTGTTATGCTTCCACTGCTTGAAAGTTATTTAGGTTTTAATTCAGAAATGTTATCATTAATTACAGCTCTTTATATTTTATTTGATCCAGTGATTACTGCAGCAAATGTTTTAGGTAATGGAGCTTTTGCAAAATTAATTGATAAAATGTTATCTTATATGCAAAAAACAAAATATCAATTAAGTATCTAGTTAATATATTATTTTTTCATTCCATAAAATTTATGTATGGATAATTATAAATTAGATTATCCATAACTATGAAGTAAAGGTATAAATATATTAAGTGTGATAATTACACGTAGTTATCACACTTAATATATTTATACCTTTTAGTTCTATAATATAATTCTATTAAATTAAAATTAGTTAATTTAATGTGATCTATTGTAATATTTTAATTTAATAGAATATAATAATTATAAATTAGGTTTATAAAGGTATCATGCACTAATATTACATAGACAAAAGGAGCTCAAATGAGTGTATCTTTTCCTATTTTAGATAGTGGTGATATTAATGTTGAAATCCCCCCAGTACCTTCTTTTGTTACCTTAAGTCTTACTAATATATGTCAACAACGATGTCGTTTTTGTTTTTTTAACCTAAAGAGGCAAGGCATCATCCTGTTGAAATTCCTCTTGAAGTTGTTAAACGGATGACATGGTTAAAATATACAAAGGAAATTGTCATATGTGGAAATGGTGAAGCTTTAATGCATCATCAATATCCAGCTATTATTGATATTATTAGAAGATACGCTCCAGATGCATCTATTATGTTATATACAAATGGATTAAATTTATATGGGAAAAATTTATCTGCAACAATTCAATGTGTAGATAAAGTATATATATCAAAATGCTATAAGGAAAAAAACATATGAAAATATCATTTATAAGGGCTCTTATAAAAGGGCAATGAGAAATTTTGAGTTACTAAGTAAGATGAAACCTAGCAATATGTATGTGCAGTTAGGGCTCATTGCTTGTAAGGAAGTGTTAGATGATATTTATCCGTTAATAGATGTTGCAAGTTATTATGGCTTTAACGCTGTAAGAATAGGTTTTTATATACCACCTGTCCATAAGTTTGATTATACACTACCAGATGATTCATGGTGTGATATTACAAAGGTAATAGATTTAAAAAAATTGTTATCATATGCAAAAACAAAAAATATTGAATTACAGTATATTTCTAAAAATAATAGTAATGCTAGTATTTGCTTTCATCCATATATATATATATGGTTACACTTAGACTCAAAAGGGAAAAGATGTATAACATATTGCTGTTATGGTGAACCAAACATTTCCATAGCTGAAGAAGAATTATGGGACCTTGATAAGATTTGGCATAATGAACGTGTAACATTAATACGTAATACAATAAATAATAGGTTTGAACTCTATAAAAACAAAATGTGTTTAGGCTGTAGATTAGTAACTAGGACATTACCACAGCAAGAACGTAATGATGCATTACAATCGTTAGGTCTGGATACCTCTACAACATATTTATATGGAGTAGGGTTTCCTCCTTTGCATTTGGAATAAAAGATACTATTTGTATTTTTTTATATTACGTAAATAACAATTTTGTATAATACCGTTTTTTAATGAATAGAGTTGTACTAAATTTGATTGATTACTTGTACAACGATTGCATGAGCCAATAAGACCAGCTAATTGCCAGGCCCGTATTTGTTGTAGTTTTTTGCTACTCCATGCAGTTTGTACATCCATGTTTGTAACATGACCAAATTCTAAAAATTTAAATTTTCTTTTGCCTGAATTACATCTTTCGATAAGCGTTGTGCAACAAGGAAGATAATAGCCAAACATATCAATAGCGCAGGTGACCATAGTACTCATACAGGGTAGAGCTTCTTCTCCTAGAAGGCTGGTTTCTGGTAATTGTGGATTAATTTTTTTAAATGCTGCTAATTTTTGAGGATCACTTGTAGGAGCAGCTACATTACGAAACCAAACAGTATCAGCTATATTTCCCCATCGTTGTTGTAATACAGATTCTTGCCCAAGAACTGGAGGTAGCTTCAAATATTGTACAATTACTTTAGGATAACGACTATTTTGTTGTTTTTTAATACAGCATAATGTTTCTATATTAGAAACAACTTTGTTAAAAAGATTTTTACCTATAAAATTTTGGTAACTTACAGGATCAGGCATATTAAGAGAGATTACAATAGTTTTCAGACCAATATCTACTAGCCATTGGCTTACCTCCTTAGTAAGAAATGTTCCATTAGTATTAAATGATATATTAGCTTCTGGACGTATTTTTAGTGCATATTCAAGATAACGATTAAAAACTTTTGTAGAAAGAGGTTCTTGAAAAGGTGTCAGACCTACTTTTATGAACATTTTATCTGGGATGGCATTAATTGTTTGACAAAATATATCAAAATCCATTTTCCGGTATGGAATTTTTGTATAAGCTTGTTCACAAAAGCGACACTTTACATTACAGGTCCCAGTTAGTGGTAATATAGCTATTTCAGATGGAAGCATTAACATTTTTTGAACTTGTTTTGTATCATTTGTATCGGATACAATATTAGGCAGTTCTTTATCTACAATACGACATTTTTTGTTATATAAGTTGCAACATTCTATTAAAAATAGTGCAATTTCAATATGTTCTGTGTAGATTTTACTATCTATAATAAGCTCATCATAAATAGATTCTTTTAATAGGTAACAAAGAAGAAAGATATTGTGTTGTTCTGATGGATTTAAAAAGTTATTCTTTTTTGTAAAAGGAAATATATAGACCCCTGACTTATGAGAAAATGTAGCATTCTTTTGCAAGAAGATTTTTTCTTTTCTTATATATATATATATAAGTTCATTAGCTTTATTTTTAATATCAGTTATACGTCCCCATTGTGCTATGTTATTTTGTTGTTGATATAAAGAAGACAAGAGGTCAATATCTTTACTAGATCAGTTCCCAGAAAAAAGTCGTTCTTCTAAGGCTCCTATTTGAGCTTTTGTCATTTTGGGAGGTACTATCATCTATTTCCTACCAATTTTTAATGGTATATTTTTATTAGATAAAAATGTCCAATGACGAAAATAAGGCACATTATAATAAGGCTTATTAACTTTAAAAGGTTTCCCTAATGCTGCTTGTACGACCCAGAGTGGCATATTACAACCAGCGGTTACTGTATGATCAATACTTGCAGGAAATCGTGGATTAATTTCTATAATTTTAGCTCTTTTATTTCTATCTTTCCCTAACTCTATATTAACAGTCCCTTCTAACAATAGAGAAGATGCAGCTTGTAAACCAATTTCATATAATTCTTCATCTTCAATTGTAACACCATATAATGATGTGCCATAAATACGCTTTTCTTCTGTGCGGACACATGCTTCAATCGCTTTACCATTGTGAAGAAAAACATCTACACTATATTTTGTGTCAGGTAGAAATTCAGATATTTGTAATATTGGCATTGTATCATTAATTTTATCCATCCAAAAGAGTAATTCATCGATTGAAATATAAATATTAGTTCTATCAAACATTCTTTCTAGTGTATCAGTTGATGGGATAACAATTTTTACACCACATGCTCCAGTACTAAATGCTCGTTTTATTACAATAGGATTATGTTTAGCATCAAATTCATATAAAAGATTTTCTAGCTCAGTACAGTTATGAGCTATACGAAAATATGGTACTTCTAAACCATGTTCTTGTAGAAAAGGAAGTAGTAGATGTTTATTATTAGCTATTGTGATAGACTTTTCAGGAGAATGTTGTACTTTACAGCCCCATTGCTCTATTTTAGAGGCATAGTGTGCATAAAAAGATTGATCTTCTGTCGATAATGGTAAAACAAGATTAATATGGTGTATATTAATAATATGGTGTAATTCTTCTAGTAAAGAAGTAGCATTAGATCTTTGAGAGACAATATAACTATAATCTGTCATATAAAGACCATAGGCATGAGGATTACTATCTATACCAATGAGAGTGTCTATATCATTATTCCCTTCTGGAATTCTTAATGCTTTTATAATAGCTTGTGCACCATCATTTCCAACAGATGTAAGTAAGATATTTGCCATAATCTATCAGCCAAGAATTGTTTTTGTCTCATGTAAAACAGTTTTTTCTTCTAGTTTAGTTAGTGAAGGATAAAAAGGAATAGAAAAGATATGTTCAAAATATTCTGAAGCTATAGGATAGTTATTATCTTTTAATCCTAAAAGCCTATGAAGTAAATTTTTTACTGGCCTCCTTATAATAATACCACGATTTATAAACATTTTTTCAAGAGTTGAAAATTGTAATGTTTTATGTCGTAAGACATATCGGAAACAACTAGATATTTGATTTTTTGTTTTAATTATAGGAAGAAATGTTTGAGATAAATTTGTTAATGTTTTTGTATACCTAATGGCCATTTCTTGTCTTAATTTTAAAACTGAAGGGAAAGATTGTAACTGGCTTAAACCAAGTTTTGCTAGGATGTCACTAAGATGATAATCTAACTTATAACCACCAGTCATAAAATTTGGTTCTAATATTTCTTTATGATGTTGAATAATTTTTTGTGAATTTGTCATAAGCATTCCTCCTTCCCCACATGTTAGTAGTTTTAGCCCATGAAAGGAAAATGTAGAAATATGGCCAAAAGTTCCTACAAACTTTTTATTCCATGTAGCTCCTAAACTATGAGCACAATCTTCTATGATTGGTACAGGGAAATTTTGAAATTTTTCCATTTCATTTGGTAATCCAAACATGTGAACAAGGATAATAGCTTTTGTTTTTTTTGTAATACGTGATACTGCATCCTCTGGGTTTATGTTAAAAGTTGTTGTATCTATATCTACAGGAATAGCTTTTGCCCCTACTTGATGTACAGCAGATAAAATATCATCACAAACAAATGTAGGGACCAATATTTCGTCCCCCCCCCCTATTTTCATAAGACGTAATGCTAACTGAAGTGCTAATGTTCCACTACTTGTTGCTACTGAATAAGCATTTCCTACATATTTAGCCATTGCTTTTTCAAAATTTTTACGTTCCTTATTATCGCTAATATCCCCTGATAATAATGTTGCTAAAAC
The DNA here is from genome assembly GCF_000055945.1 of Lawsonia intracellularis PHE/MN1-00. Taxonomy (NCBI): domain Bacteria; kingdom Pseudomonadati; phylum Thermodesulfobacteriota; class Desulfovibrionia; order Desulfovibrionales; family Desulfovibrionaceae; genus Lawsonia; species Lawsonia intracellularis. The sequence goes on along the minus strand of NC_008013.1, from coordinate 22,616 downwards.
ATTGGTGATATCGTCAGTAGAGAGACTGGTTTTTGAATGAGTAATCACAGTTTGTTATTCTTTTTGAAAGATAAGTAAATGTTGACGTACAAATCGGTTGCTTATAGAGGCAAGTTCATGCAATTTATTATATAAGAATTCTTTTTTATCTTCATTAAGAGTTTGTTGTTGACATAATGCACCAAAGATAAGGCTGGCAAAGATAGGAATGCCATACTGAGCTTCTAAAGAGAAGCCAGCCTCTTCAGCATACATTATAATTGCTTCTGCTATGGGTGTAGTGTAACGAATACTTTTATTTTCCCAAGCAGCAGCACGGGTTTGTGTTTCCATAATACGGACGAATTCTTCCCAATCATTCCTAACTAAAGCATAAGTAAGAGCTGCTTCTAATGAAGTAGATGTAAGGTAAAGTAATTTCCCGTTTTGTTTAATTAATGGTTTTATAGATGAGAAAACAGTCGTTAAAAATGGTAATGCACTGATAAAAATTTGTGATAATGATTGTTGTTTAAAAGGTAAATGTAATGTATTTCCCATCATAAAAATAATGTCATCTAAAGATGAAGCAGGAATTTGAGAAGCAGCATAATTTACATTCATTTCATCTAGGTCTATTCCAACAAGCTTATTAAAACCAACTCGATGAAGCAAATATGTGACTCTTCCATTACCACAACCTAGGTCTATTAATGGCGTATCACTACATAGTTTATGTGAAGTTATTAAAGAAGGTAATAATTGTTCAAGAAAGTCAGTTTCCCAAGAAGTGGTTGAATATTTGTTTAAAACTGATTTCCCTAGTGTTGTATTATTCCATATAGCATTATCCTCATGCCCTGGAAGAGTATATGGAGAAATCCAAGCACCTTCTTTACTTTTTGTATAATAAGAAAATGTAGTGTCAGTGTTTTCTTTTAACCAAGTTAGAGTGCTATACATAATTTAGAAATTATTACTATTATAGATGGTTATAGTATACATTATATTTTGATTTAGTTAAAAGAGGTTATAGTTAGATATAAAATTTTATTGTTTTCTAAAGATAAGAAGGGATTGTCTCATAAAATGTAGATTTATGGAAGGAATTGTATATAATATATTATATAATAGTTCTTTATCATCTTCATTAAGAGTTTGTTGTTGACATAATGCACCAAAGACAAGACTAGCAAAAATAGGGATGCCATACTTAGCTTCTAAAGAGAATCCAGCTTGTTTGGCTTCATTAATAACATTTTCTACTATTGTAATAGGATAGCGAATATTTTTGTTTTCCCAAGAAGCAGCACGAGTTTGTGTTTCTATAATATGGATAAATTCTTTCCAATCTCCTCTAGTAAGAGCATAAATAAGAGCTGCTTCTAATGCGGTTGCTGTAAGACAAAGGAGTATCCCCCCCCCCCCCATAGAGCTATCTGTTAAAAAAGGATATATATTCAAAAATACGTTTGAAAGAGAGGGTAGCCCACTAATAAATATTTGTTGTAATGTATTATGTTTGAAAGGCAAAGATAGTGCATCACCTGTCATAAAGACAATGTTATTTAAAGATGAGCTAGGAGTTTGAGAAGCAGCATTCCTTACATTTATTTCATCTAAGTCTATTCCCACAAGTTTATTAAAGCCAACCCGATGAAGTAAATATGTTATCCTCCCATCACCACAGCCCACGTCTATAAATGGTATATCTATACATAAGTTATGGGAGGTTATTAAAGAAGGTAACAATTGCTCAAGAAAGTCAGTCTCCCAAGCAGTAGTTGAATATTTTCTTTGAGCTAATTGTCCTAATTTTGTATTATTCCATATAGCATTATCCTCATGACCTGGGAGAGTGTGTGGGGAAAATCCAAGCACCTTCTTTACTTTTTACGTAAGTAGAAAAAGTATGATTAGTATTTTCTTTTAACCAATCTAATATATCGTCCATGATGACCTTAAAGTAGTGTGTAAATATGTAATAGAATCTATTTGTATTTTATAACATAACGAATAGATAAAATTTATTGTCTAGTTTTAAAAAACTAGGCCTAATCTAGTTCCTGGTTCTATATACTCTTTATACCAAGGACAGTCCTGTACAAGCTTTATTCTTGTATTATAAACAGGTAAATATTTCTTTTCTGGTACAAACGTATCTCGCAAAAAACGTGGAATAAAATCAGGTGAAGTAGTACCATTAATTGCATCAAGATATTTAGCACATGCAGTAGAAGGGTCATGATATGTACGGACATAACTTGGTCCACAAGATGCTATTTTTTCTCGAAGAGAAACATTAGGGATTAACATTTTAAGTGCCATGTACATATCTCTTAATGAATGGCTTCGGACATTAGGACAATCAGGAGACAATAATTGTGGATAATCTTCTGGTTTTAACCCTGAAACAACAACTTTTCTACATGCCATTAATTCCCTTTCTTGTTTTCCTCCTGTAACAGTACCAAGTTGTCCTGCAAGGATATCTACTTCTTTATATATCTCTATAGCTTTATTGTGTGGAACACCTTGAACAACACGTGGAGTAAATTGGAGGCCATCTTTTTGAAGCTGTAAAAAAATAGCCTCTATCATATCAGAGCCTTTTTTGAATCTATCACTTGGAGCATGTAGTATAACTGGAATTTTATTTTGAGGATTATTAGACTCATATTTTTTTGCATTAAGCGGATATTGTAAATAATTATAGTAAGGTCTTAAGGCTAGTCCTGCCTGACTTGGAGTATTAAAAAGTGCATCTGCATACTTTTCTGCCATAATCAATCTTAACGTAATCTCTTTAAGTTGTTGTTCACCATCATTAAATCCAGGAGGTAAAATATCTAATCCATGTTGTAACATATCTTGATTATAGGCAGTCCTCCATCGACAGTCTGAACCTACAAAAACAAAAATAATTTTTTTACCTAATGCTTTTAATATTGGAAGATCAGAATAATCAGGGGAAAAGCTGGACCAAATAAAAAGAAATATATCACACTCTTTTATTGCTTTTTCAAAAACTTTTCTAATAAGGTTTATTCGTTTTTGTATATATTCTTGTTTTTGTCGCATAGTCATTCTACGTCTTAGTGGTGGGAGATGATCTTTTAATACTATATCACAAGGGCTTGCACATATTGAAGCTTGACTATTAACAACAGAAAACACATCAAATCCAAGAGAATTAAATCCAAGTGTATAATTTTCGATTATAGAAGCTATATCTTCTAGTCCTATAAAAATTTTACGTGATGGAAACATATTATCCTCCAGAATTTATTTTATGGCCTATTATATTGATATTTAAAATAATAAAAATGTAATGTATTTTAAAAAATAACCTTATATAGTAAGTTTAATTATAACTTCTTTATAGATCCAAGTGATATTATGGATAAAACTATTATTATTTTAGGTGCTAGAGGAAATAGTATAGATATTCTTGATACTATTAAAGATATCAATATTAGAAATAGTAATCTATCTTGTGTAGGATTTTTAGATGATTCTAGTATGTTACAGTCTACAAAAGTCCATAATCTTCCTATATTAGGAAAATTAAAAGATGCTATAAAATTTCAGCATACCTTTTTTGTTAATAGTATAGGAAGTCCAAAAAATTATACACAAAAACAAAATATTATACGTTCTTCAGGATTAAAAGATCATCAATTTTTATCTATTATTAGTCCATACGCTTATGTTGCACGCTCTGCAATAATTGGACATGGGAGTACAGCTCTTGTTGGTTCTGTGATAGCTGCAGAAACAACCATTGGGAACCATGTTTTGATACTACAAAATACCATTATAAATCATAATACAATAATAGAGGATTTTGTATCTTTAGCTGCAGGAGTTAGTATAGCTGGAGATTGTTATATAAAACAAGGAGCTTATATTGGAACAAATGCCTGCATTCGAGGAGGAATAACAATTGGAGAATATGCTTTAATTGGTATGGGCGCTGTTGTCACAAAAGATGTTAAACCAGGAGCAACTGTAGTCGGCAATCCAGCAAAAATATTACATAAAATATAAATAAGTTATGTTATATATGTAAAGTTAAATATATAGATTAATAAAAAGGAGGTATGAGTTTTTGAATTTGTCTTCTTTCCCATCCAGAATCACATTAGAATTAACAAATTATTGTAATCTATCCTGTAAATTTTGTCCACGCCATCATATGGAACAAGAATTTGGGATTATGGATGTAGCACTAGCTCATGAGTTGATTAAAGAAATGGCTAGTTATAAACCTGTAACAGTAGTTCCTTTCTTTCGTGGTGAAAGTTTAATGCACCCTCAATGGGATATTATACTACAATACCTGATGGAATATAATGTTGGACCTATCCAATTAACAACAAATGCTACATTATTAACACATGAAAATACAGAAAAACTTCTTAATGTTGGTCTAGATTTTTTGTCTTTTTCAATAGATACAATAGATCCAAAATGCTATCAAGAAATTCGTGGTATGGATTATAATATTATCCTAAATAATATCCTGTATTTCCTTCAACGACAAGAAGAACGACAGGTACCTATAGTAGTACAAGTATCTGCTGTAAAAACAGAAAAGAATGCTTCTGACATACAAAATTTTATAGATTTTTGGTTACCAAAAGTAGATAGAGTAAGGATTTATGAAGAACATTCAAAGGATGGTAAAATAGGAAGTCTTAAACAACCAACTAAAATAGCTCGCAAAGCTTGCCATAAAGTTTTTGAAGACATGGTAATCTATTGGAATGGTGATGTCGCATTATGCAATCATGACTGGACACGACGCGTTACTGGACAGCATATAGCAAATGTCCGAAATAAAGGTATAGCTGTTTGTTGGAATAGTCCAACATATAATAGTATACGACAAGCGCATGAAAATATTAATCTTTCTGGTGTAATGCCTTGTGAAAGTTGCGACCATTGGGTTGTCTCTTATCTACCTGAAAACCATATAGGACAAATATTTTACAAACAACCAAAATGAATCTTTGTAAAAAGTAACTTATGTTCCGAATACCATTAATGAAACCTTATATACCAAACTCATCCAAAAAAAATGTTTTAGATGTTCTTAATTCAGGGGTGTTAACAGAAGGGATCTACACACAACGATTAGAAAAAGCTTTTACTCAATATATAGGGACATCGTATGCTATAGGAGTTACTTCTTGCACAACAGGACTTGAACTTGTTCTCCGTGCTCTACATATTGGACCTGGGGATGAAGTCATTGTTCCTGACTATACCTATCCTGCTACAGCATTTGCACCTATGTTACTTGGTGCAACTGCTGTTATTGTCGATATATCTCCAAATACTATGTTAATAGACTATAATGCCATAAAACAAGCTATTACAGCCAAGACTAAAGCTATCATCCCTGTCTCCCTTTTTGGGAATCCTCTTAACTGGGATGAATTACTTTGTATAAAAAAAGAATACCCCAATATAAATATCATAGAGGATGCAGCTTGTTCTTTAGGTTCACAGTTTCGTAATATCAAAACCGGAGCTTGGGGAGATGCTGCTGTATTTAGTATGCATCCTAGAAAAAATATTACGACTGGTGAAGGTGGAATGATAACAACTAATAATAAAGAGTTAGCTGAATCTATCCAGTCGATTAAACATTTTGGTATGGATATCTCAAAAAAGCTAAAAGGAGAAACTATTTTTATACAACTTGGCACAAATTATAAACTTTCTAATATACAATCTGCAATAGGAGAAGGACAAATACAACTTATTGACTCCATCCTCAAACAACGGGCTACACAAGTTCAATTATACAAAGAACTGTTAAAGTCACTTCCTATAGAGATCCCAGAAACAACCAGTCATAGCACTCATGCTTGGCAAAGCTTTTGTATTATTACTCCTCAAAGAGATCAACTTTTAGATCACATGCGGAAAGCAGGAATAGAAATCCAAATTGGAACTTATGCACTTCATCTACAACCAGTCTTTCAACAACATCCACTTTGTAAAATAAAAGGAGAAATGAATGGTAGTCAGAAAGCTTTTACACATTGTTGTACGTTACCTTTATTCCATACAATGACAGTAGCTGAGCAAAAAGAAGTTATATCTATACTGGCTGAAAATTTATCTAGTAGTAACCTAATGTAATAGGATTGATTTATGTCTTTGATATCATTGCCTGAATGGTTTAAAAAAAATACCGGTTGTTTTTTAAAAAATGATATACTTCTTAGTGCTGATAGACAAAAAAAATATATTATGGACGATGGAGTGTGGAAATCAACAACTAATTCTAATAGTAACAAACAACTTCAAACAAGTAATATATTTAGTTATAAATGGAACCAAGAGAAAACATACACTTCACCAGCATTGCTAAAAAAAACACAAGAATGGTTAAAAAGCCGTTATGACTATATATATATATATTTAAAGGCTATCCAAGACCACCCTATATTTTTAGATGCTGGTTGTGGAGCAGCATTTTCTACATTAGAACTTTTGGGAGATTGTTTTCATCAATTAAATTATATTGGTGTCGATATCTCTGATGCTATTACAATAGCACGTAGACGCATACAGGATGCAGGCTATGATGGTATATTCTTACAAGAAAATTTAATGGATCTTCCCTTTAAACCTGAAAGTATAGATATCATCTTTTCAGAAGGAGTGTTACATCATACAGATTCTACAAAAGAAGCCATAACAAAATTAACTCCTCTTTTACGTAATGGAGGCTTATTTCTTTTTTATGTTTATGCTAAAAAAAGTCCTATTCGAGAGTTTTCAGATGATTATTTAAGAGAACAATTACATAAACTGTCTCCTAAACAGGCATGGGATGCTTTAAAACCATTAACAGAATTAGGGATTCAACTTGGAGAATCTAATATGGAACTTAATCTTCCTAATGGGATAGAATTATTAGATGTCCCAGCTGGTAAAATAAAACTTCAAGAATTTTTTTATTGGTACATTTTAAAAGCATTCTATGCAAAAGAGCTAGATTTTGATGCAATGCAACATATTAACTTTGACTGGTATGCCCCACAAAATGCTCATCGGCAGACACCAGAGCAAATTTCTCAATGGTGTGATGAACTTAACCTGAATATTCTTTCTATGAAGACAGAATTATCAGGCATTACAGTTGTTGCAAAGAGACAATGCTAACTGATTGTTTTGGTAATCCCATACAAACGCAAAATGCAATTGCAATCACTTTTGATACAGACTGGGCACCAGATTGGTGTATTGCATTATGTTTTGAACTCTGTTTACAATTTGACATTACAGCTACTTTTTTTGTTACAAATACAAGTCCTATCTTAAAAAAAATAGCATCTAATGATCGCTTTGAACTCGGTATTCATCCAAACTTTTTAGTTAATCATAATATAAAAAAAGATAATACACTTTTTTATCAAAATATATTAAAATCATATCTTCAAATTGTTCCAGAAGCTAAGTCTATACGTTCTCATAGTCTTTATCGTGATAGTAGACTTTTTGTTTATATTGAAGAACAAGTTCCATCTATTTGTAATGAAGTTTCTACTTTTTTACCAGGACATATAGGGTTACAACCTGTACCTATTCGATTTTCTCCTCATGGACGTTCATTACTACACTTCTCTTGCATATGGGAAGACGATATTGCTATTCTTGAACCTCAAAGATGGTTAACACCCCTATTTAATAGCGCCTTACCTGGTGTATATATTTTTAACTTTCATCCTATTCATATTGCACTTAATAGTTGTAGTCCTGAACAATATAGTAATTTACGAAAATTTTATAATATACCTGATGTTACTCCTGAAGATTGTAACAAATTTGCTAATAAAACCCTCTTTGGAGTTAAAGATTATTTTGAGCGTCTTATAGAATCAGTAATAAATTCATTCCCCCCCTTCCCCTCTTTTAGGACTATTAATTCTATTAGCCAAAATTATTAAAAAGAGATGTAAATTATGTGTGGAGTTTGTGGCATAATTTGTTTAGATGGAGACAAACCTTCAAAAGAAGTATTAAGTCATATGCTCGATGCTATTAGACATCGTGGCCCAGACAAGGCAAATGTTGTAGTTGATGGATGTATAGCACTTGGGCACTGTCGGCTCGCAATTCTTGATCTAACGGACGCTGCAGCACAACCAATGTCTACTTCAGATAAACTTTTTACTATAGTATATAATGGTGAAATTTATAACTTTGAAGAAATCCGACGAGAGCTAATAAAATTAGGACATACATTTATTAGCCGTAGTGACACAGAAGTCATTCTTCATGCTTATATTCAGTGGGGAGCGCAATGTGTAACAAAATTTAATGGAATGTTTGTCTTTGTTATATACGATGTTATTCGAAAACAAATATTTATAGCTCGTGATCGTTATGGTATAAAACCATTATACTATACTATCATCCAAAATAACTTTTTATTTAGTTCAGAGGCAAAAGCCTTCTTACGTTATCCACAATTCTGTACGAAATTAGATTATGAAGCCCTACTAGAATATTTTACTTTTCAAAATATTCTAACAGATAAAACATTACTGCATAATGTCTATATATTCCCTCCTGGGCACTATGCTATTTTACCTTTAAATACAGGCCAACTTACTTTTTCACAATATTGGGATTATTGCTTTGATGAAAGTAAGAATATCCATTCTGATAAAGAGTATGAAGAAGAATTAACATATCTTATTCAGCAGGCTGTACAGCGTCAGCTGCAAAGTGATGTTGAGCTAGGTACTTATTTATCTGGAGGAATGGATTCAGGTTCAATTACAGCTTTAGCTTCTAAACGTTTCCCATATATTAAATCATTTACTTGTGGCTTTGATCTCCATTCCATTTCAGGGTTAGAACTTGCTTTTGATGAACGTAATGCAGCAGAAGCAATGTCTTATCTATTCAAAACAGAACACTATGAAATGGTCCTAAAATCTGGAGATATGGAACGAGTATTTCCTCGTTTAGCTTGGCATATAGAAGAACCACGGACAGGACAAAGTTATCCCAATTTTTGTATAGCACACCTGGTCTCAAAATTTGTTAAAGTTGTTCTAGCTGGTACTGGTAGTGATGAACTTTTTGGTGGATATCCTTGGCGTTATTATAGAGCTCTTGGAGAAAAAGGAGAAAATAGTTTTGAAAAGTATATTGATCGTTATTATTTATTCTGGCAACGACTTATACCTAATCGATATCTACTAAGCATGTTCAAACCTATTGAAACTCATGTTCGTCATGTACGGACACGTGATATTTTTCGTAATATATTTGGTGATAATAATTCTCCTGTAACCAGTCATGAAGAAAGTATTAATCGTTCCCTCTATTTTGAAGCTAAAACTTTCTTACATGGATTACTAGTTGTAGAAGATAAACTTTCTATGGCACACAGTTTGGAAACACGCCTTCCATTTCTTGATAATGACCTTGTTGATTTTGCTATGCGTTTACCTGTAAGGTGTAAAATTCATAGACTCAATGAAACATTAAGAATCAACGAAAATGAATCAGCTAAAGCTAGCCGCTATTATAAAAAAACAAATGATGGTAAATGGCTCCTTCGCAGAGCAATGGAACGATATGTCCCAACTCACATTATTGAGGCTGTTAAACAAGGATTTTCAGCACCAGATGCTTCTTGGTTCAGGGGCGAAAGTATAGACTTTGTCCATCGATATTTATTTTCACAAAATGTACGCCTTTATGAGTACTTTGATCGTAAAGTAGTCCATGAGCTTGTAACTGAACATCTGGAAGGAAATGCCAATAGGCGTCTTTTTATATGGTCACTTTTAAGCTTTGAAGAATGGCTTCATCAATATTTACCATAAAAAATTTATTAAAAGAAAATGAATACCTAATTATTACAAATAGGTTAAAGTAAAAATCCCATGTTATCCTCTAATAATATTAAAAAAAGACATAAAGAACTATTGTATCTTTTAAAATAGGGAGTAATCACTATATATTGAATCAATTATAAAATAATATCAGATTAGTATGTAAGGTGAAAAAAACATCTCACATTACCGTTCTTCAATGGTCTATTCTTTTCAAACTGGACATCTCCACTTAGGCCAATTTTACAATTATTTGTAACTATAATTTCATATGAGAGACCTCCTTCCCCTTGAACATATTTATTTTTAGCTTTTTGGACCATAGCTTTATATATAGAGTTGGTCGATTTCAATGGTTGAGCAGTAATCGTACCTAGCTTACGTTGTCCAAAAGCACCTGTAACCCATGTTTGAAGTTGAGAATTTCCCATAAGATTTATACGACTTCTAATACCAATGTTCTTACTAATCAACTGCTCCTTAGTACTGCTTATATGAGAAGGCAAAGTACCTGTAATTTCATTATATTCTTTCCAGCCTGTTGTTATAAAAAGATATTCAATATAGGGAGTAATCATTACTGATTTTGAAATAAAACAATTATATCCTAATTGGATAAGTCCCCCTCCTAACATAATATCAGGAGACCCTTTAGAACTTATGATTTCTTCAGTATGCAAATATTGTCTAGCATTTTTCATCTGCCCCCAGCCATAATAACTTGAAATACAACCAGAAAAACCTGTCTTATTAGTGTTCCATATGAAAATGGCTGAAAGTGCATTAGTATTCATCTTTGCTTTTGCTGACCCTATAACTGAACCAAACATTGCCCCAATATGTTCTTTAGATGAGCTATTGTTATGAGCATAAGCCAAGCCTATAGATAAATCTGAAAAAATATTTGTGATAATACCTAATTGGCCTGAACGAACTTTACTTTCTAAATTCATTAAATAGCTATCCATAACAGCAAATACATGAAACTTGTCTAAAGAGGAAACTATCCTACTATCTACTCCTTGTTTATTTGCTGGAACATTTGCAGAAAAATGTTTCTGAGAAGAAGTATTTTTCTTAGACGTTCTGTAGTTAAAACTTGCTACATTGAACTTATTTTCTTTTGATACATTTATTGCTTTTAATATTAATACTTTTAAATTCTCTGCTACTTGTTCAACAGCAGATAAAAGGACACATTGTAATCCCTGTAGTGAGCTCATTTGACTATGTACATTATAGCCAGGAATTAATGTAGATGTTCCACCACTAGCTCCCCCTTGGGAATTATTAGAACCCGAGCTTGACATAAAATGTGGTCCTGATACAGACCCTCCTTGTGAACTATTACCTTCTTGATCCTCTTGTATAGTACTGCTTTGGTTCCCTTGATTCTCCTGAAGACTTAGAGGTTGAGGTTGATCAGTAATATCCTCATCTTCCTCTCCTTCTAAAGGTGGCATATCATCAAAACTTCCCTCCTGAGTATAATTACCCTCAGTAGAAGCAGTATTTTCATCATGATCTTCCTCTCCAGAGCACTGTGTATAAAAAAGATCTTCTAATGAAGCAACCTCAGCCATAATACTATTATTTCTCTCCTCCTGAAAAAGCTGCTTCTCTTGAGTTCTACTACATATTTCTTCTAGTTGTTTTAGCATGACTTCTTGGTGAGCTAGCCTTTGTCTATTCCTTTTAACAGCATCTTCTAGATGAGTAATATCAGAATTTTCTAGTATAACTTCCTGTAATCGACAACAATGATTAGAAAGTCTTAGCTTATTTTGACCAATCAAAAATTTTTTGTGCTCTGTAAGCTGTTTAAGTTTTTCTAAATTTTTTCTAGCTCTTACTTCTGAATTTTCTAAATCAGAAGCCGTTTCATCAATACCTTGCAACATAACTGATACCACATCATCAGTTACTATATCAGTAGTTTCAAAAAATGTTTTTACTGTTTCATCTACAAGGATCTCTAATTCTGTAGCATATGCTGATTCTTCTTCAAGTTCGGCTTCCATTGAAGATACAGTCTCATTTACTTCTTGACTAATTGCTGCATTATGAAAGCTAAGTTCCATTGCTTGTACCCGTTGACGTCCTTTAGCTTCTTCTTCATTTTCTTCAGGACTTTTCGAAAATGATAAGCCATAAACACTAACTAAATATAAAAAGAAAAGTAATCCTATTCTTAATTGTCGACGATACCAAAGCCAACTTCGAAAAATTTGACTATAAGATACACAAGTATGGTAGATACAATTAATATAATGTCGTACTTTAGTAGTATAGTTATAGATAAAGATTGACAGCTTATTTACTATCATATATATCCTTTATAGTAGATAAAAAATTTTTGATAAAGTAGTATGGTAAGTAGATAGCAATACTATTATGTATGCTACTATATAATACCTTCTAAGATTTACGTATTTTCATCTTAAAAAAATACGTAATAGAGATATAAAAATGCCCTAATGTATGTTAAAATTATCTGTAGTCTATTGTAGACTTATATTGAAAACCATTTTTACTAAATAATAAATTGAATTGTAGATAAAACCTTTCTAAGCTTTCTTATATTATTCTTATGAATAACCTTCTTTATGCTATTTTATACATTAAAAACAAGTAAGATAGATTTTAATGTACTAGTATAATTATAAATAATATTTTTTCTTACAAATGACTAAATAATATTAAAATATCATTTGTCAAAATATTTTTTTGTATTAATAACTTATTAATATAACAGCTTTTTTTGCTTAAAATATTTAGGCTTGTTTACTATAGAACACAATGCAACTACTTGTAGAGTAACGATAACAAAAAATTATTTCTTAAATAAAAATTTATATATTTTTAGCATAATAACAGCTAAGTCTTGTTAGGTTATTCTACTTAAGGATAAGCCAATATTTAAAATATGTTACCAAGTTTCAATGTAAAAACTGCTACTGTTAATAACCTCTTTACTCATAGGATAAAAATAATCCCCTTTGCTCTTTAACTTAAAGAGCTAGTTTAGTAAATAATATGTAATAAAGCCTACTATTAAATAAAATTAAGGTATCTATCTTTAGTTAACATAGTATAAAAACACATATCTTGTCTTCAATAAAAAAATTCTATATGAAATCTTTGTTGTATAACAAAGAATTTTTATAACTACGTTACTTTTTTAAAGTAAAACTTTTTTATAAACAACACTTTTAATAAAAATAGCTTGTAATATTACAAGTTATTTTTATTACATTGAATAATACTAAATAACCAATTAAAGATGGAGTATTAACTGGTGAGTTTTTTTTCTAAAAAAAGACATCAATCCTTAATAAAAGGATATAATACAATTTTTTTAAAGTTTATTACTATTACTTTACTTAGTACTACTTTTATTCTTGGCACATTATTACAACAAGCTTTGGGAACTGTTACCATACAGACAGTATGGGGGGAATGTACTTTTGAACACCCTATTTTAAAAAAAATTATAGAACACAATACACTCCAACGGTTAAAGTATGTTGATCAATCTGGACCAATAACATATTTTGGATATATGCCTTACTTCAATAGGTATGAACATAGCATAGGAGTATTAGCTTTATTACAAAAAGCAAATGCTCCCTTGAATGAACAAGTTGCAGGGTTACTTCATGATGTATCACATACTGTTTTTTCACATATTGCTGATCACTTACTTTATAAAAGTAATTTAGAAAAATCTTATCAAGATACAATACATTTAAAATTTTTAAAAACAATGCACGTTCAAAAAGTAACAGAACCTTATGGGATATTTCTTAAAGATCTTGATCCTGACAATCCTTCTTACAGTGCTCTAGAACAACCTTTACCTAACCTTTGTGCTGATCGTATCCAATATCTCCTGCATACTGGTGTTATTGTAGAAAAAATATCCTGCAATCAAGCTAAAATGGTTATAGATAATTTAAAATTTCAAGATGGTATTTGGTTCTTTTTAAATAAAAAACCTGCAAAAATTATAGGAATGCTATCTTTAGAATTTACTCAAGAACTTTATGGAGCTCCATGGAATTTTGCTTTTTATGAATATTTCACTGAAATCTTGAAAGAAGCTTTAAAAATAAAGCTTATTACACTATCAGAGATAAAATATGGTACTGATAAAAATGTATTACATTTGTTAGAATCTAGTAATAATAAATTTATCAATAAAGGAATGAAACATCTAAAAGATGTACACAATATTTTTAAAGAATACCCTTTTGGCCAAGGGGAGCTAAATATAAAACCAAAATTTAGAGGAGTTGATCCTCTTATAAAAGTAGGGGAAAATTTTGTACGCTTATCTGCTATTGATCCAAATTTTAAAGAAAAATTTGAAGAAGTAAAAAAGTGGTGTAATACAGGTTATGGGATACGCTTTGTTATTACTAAATAATTTAATATCTTAATAGTACGGTTCTTAGTAAGAAGATTAAAGATTATTCTCTAATATAATTATTTATGTTTAACTTAAAATATTTTTTAGTTTATGAGCAAAATTCATTTATTTAACATAACGTATTAAATATAATAATATCTAATCCTTTATCTTAGACTATATCTTTTAAGCTAACATTATTATACTTACGTTATTATAGTTAAATATCAATACAATAAAATTTATACTATAATTCTATATAAAATAAAAATTATACACTATTAATAGTTTATTTACCTAACTAATTTTAATATATTAACTTAATGTAAGTAAATATATATTAGATATCTACTTAATAGATCTTAAAAAAAAAGTAATAAGATTAATTTAAATTGAATAAAAAACTTTTATATATTATTATACTTAATTAGTTATATCTATTCTTCTTTACCTTAACTAAAAAATAAAAAGAATATTATGTATAATATAATTAATAAGCATCAAATCATAAAAATTTTATTATTTTCCTTATGTGTTTTCTTTTTTACACTTACAGAAAAACAAAAAATTTATGCTGCAGACGTCTTTTTTGAGGGCAGAACCGAAACCTTAATCAATGTAAACAAACCATTTGATTCTTTTTTTGGAGGTTCTGACTCTACAATAGGAACCCTTGAAACAGGACCTACTAATCTTACCTTCACAACAGTAGGAGCCTTCCGCAATTCTGTTTTCAGAATTATTGGTGGTGGTAGGTCTAGTTTTAACAACCCAAATACAGTTAAAGGCAATGTTACTCTAACTGTTTATAATACTGATGTAGAAAGAATAATTGGTGCAGGTATCAGCAATAGAGGACTTGTAACCGTTACTGGCTCAGTAAATATGAAGCTAGAAAATGTTTCTGTTACTAGAGGAATTTATGGTGGTGTCTATACTCAAAATGGACATGTACTAGGCTCTATCAACATGCATTTGAAAAACGTCCAAACTCCACTATTAATAGGTTCTGGAGTAAGCAATGGACCTAATCGTATTACTGTAAATGGAGACATAAACATTGATGTTGAAGACTCTAGGATTCAATATGTAAACATTACAGGAGAAGTAGATGCAGGGATAAAAGGAAATGCTACTCTAACTGTAAAAAAATCTACTGTTGAGCTTATAAACTCTGGTAGAGGTAATATCTTAGGTAATCTCAAAATATCTATAGCAGATTCAAATATAAGGGGGTTATCACCAGTAGACTTTGGTTCTTCAGTATATGGGGACACATCTATAAATGTAATTAATTCTCAGATTAATGATATTACTCTTATACCAAGGGCTGGTGGAATGCTTGTAGGTCCTGTTACCCTAGATATCACAAGCAGTACTATACAAAATATACAATGTGGGCCTGTCAGTCAAAATAATCAACTTAACACACTAAATGTAACTGTTAATACTAGTAACATTACTAACTTAAACCTTGGTAGTGTCGAAGGTCATACAATATCAACTACAGCAACTGTTACTGATAGTAATATTACTAACCTTAATGTCGGAACCTTCAATGGACTTGGAGTAACTGAGAATGCCTCTGTAATCATTAATAGTGGCAATATTACTAACCTTAATGTCGGAACTAATGTAATAGCTGCAGCCACAACTATTAATTCCTCTGCGACCATACACGACGGACTTATTGCAAACCTTACCTTAGGCTCACAAGGTAATGGTCGTACTATGATAGCTACAGCAAATGTTAATGGTGGAACTATTGGATTATTAACTATGGGTTCAGAAAACTTCATACCAGGCACAAGACCAATTACTGAATTAGCAATACTAAACATGTCTGGTGGATTAATTGAAAGAATTATCGTAGGTAATGCCAACTCTTCAACCATAAACTTTACTCCTGGGAAGAGATCAATTGTAAAAACAATAAATGGTCCAGAACTTCCATATTTAGTTAACATACAAAAAGGTGCTATGACACAATGGGGCACTAAAAATATGCCCTTTTTATTGGATACAAGAAATTTAATCTTGTCCGGAACTCTGATTACCTCAAATATTCAACTAGCTGATTTATCTATAACCAATCTATTTGTTGCTAATGGCGGTACACTAGTACCTAGAAAATTAATACCTGGGAACCAACCTGTTATACAGTTTCTTGGAGGTCCTCAATCACTCTTAGTTATCCATCAACCATTAAAAGTAAATTTAAGCTTATCACCAAAACTTATTGGAAGTAGCATGGTGCCACTTGCTTTTGTCTCTCAATCTTTTTCATCACCAGATCTTTTTGTTAAACAAACTAGAAGTGGTCTCATTTGGAGTGATCTTGAGTTTGATCCAACAACATCTATTTGGTATGTTAATAATATCCAAGCATCTCAAGATTTTTACTCTTTCTCTATTGCTCGTGAGACTACTAACTGGCTAAGACAACAACATATATGGACTCTACAAAACCGTTCAAGTAAACTTTTAGACAACGAACATTATGGACTATGGATAAATGTTCAAGGTGGACATGAAAGTCTTGATACTTCTATTGGTAGCAAAGCAAAAATGCCATGGATAATGGCAACAGCAGGATATGACTATCTTCAACAACTACCAAGGTTAGATATGAAAGCCCTTTATGGTCTTGCTTTTGGTGCTTCTAAAGGTAAAAGTAAATGGTCTAGCGTCAACTCTACAAAAAATGATGCTGAGCTAGGTATGGTTAGTGGTTATGTAGGTCTTATCCATAACAAAACTGGGCTCTATAGTACATTGACCTTACAACTTGCGTCTAGTAAATTACATACTAATTCTACAGGGTTCTATAGAAATTTTAAATGGACAGAAACAACTCCAACAGAAGCACTTGAACTTGGATGGAAATACACTTTCAACAACGGTATTAAAATGAATCCTCGTGGACAACTTATTTTTGAACAAACATCTAAACACCATTTTGATTTAGGAATTCAAAATGATAAGGCTATATTAGATAAAAGCCAGTTAATAACAAGTTCTCTTGGTATTACCGTTGAATATAAGCTACCAGTTACCACACCTATTAATCTTTATGCTGGTATTGAAAGGATAAAAGGTCAGTCTGGAAACTTTGCAATTAGTTCCCAGAGCCTTCAAATGAAGTTCAAGCATGACAATGATACAAGTGTAGTTAGAGCAACAATAGGTACAAATATATTATTGGGAGAACATTTTAATATTCACTGTGATATATTTGGAGATAAAGGAAATGATAAAGGCATTGGTGGGCAAGCAGGATTTACATACAAATTTTAACACACTAATAACTATATTATGTAGTTAACTATTATCCTTGCTATATAAAGAATTCAAACCAGTTCTATGAATAGATTAAAACTAACCTACTATAAGTATATAATAAGTTTGTAGTGTTTCTAACTGTATCATTTATTGTGTTATAAATGAATCATATCGAATATAACTATTCTAGTCTGTATCATATTCTGTAAGAACTTCAAAATCTCTATCTTCTTCATCTTCTTCTACACCAGGGAAATAATCTAAAAGATCTAATGATAATGTATCATCTTTTTCATACATATCTTCAACGTCTTTTACAACTTTATCTATATCTCTAAAGCTAAACTCAAAATCCATACATTACTCCTATAAAATAGAATATATAGAGATAATAAACTATTTCTTTATTTAAATACATACATTATATTATATATAAGTAACTAGTTATTAAATAATAACAATAATAAAACAAATTAATCTATTATAACTAATAATATATATACATCCGCTAACTTAACAAATAAACTAACATTTATAACCGATTGCTATTTACAAAGTGGATATATTCATTGCTATACTAGTATGATATAGATGCTGTTATAGCCCACTAATTCCTTTTATTATAATTTTAATAAAAAAAATAACAAATAAAAACTTATTAATATTTTAGACTTAGTAAAAATAGAGCTATAGTTTTCTCACCTTCAAAATTTAGTTCTGATAATAACCATAAATAGAAGATACACAAATTTTTTAATATACCTATCTCTTTTACTATAAAAAGAGACAAAATACATTCTTAGTAAACAGAATAATACTAAATTAAAACAATAAAAACAAATGAATTAGAATTATTTCTTCTATTCGGTTTTTTAAGTACTAACAATTAATTTTATTTATCATACAAAATATAAGGCTAGACTAGCTTATTTAATTTTATAGTTAATGGTACTTAAAAAACCGAATGAAGGATAAAAAATATTATATATAGTAATAATTAGTTAAAGTTATGTTCGGTTTTTTAAGTACTCATTCGGTTTTTTAAGTGCCGATTTTCGGTTTTTTAAGTGCCGATTCTCGGTTTTTTAAGTGCCGATTCTCGGTTTTTTAAGTGCCAACTCATCTATAAAAGCTACTCTATCTAGATAAAAAACACTATAGAAAGGAATATAAAGGTAATAAAGGATATATAAAAATAAAAAAATTTTTATTATTTTAGTAGTAAATACAATCGGCTTTTTAAGTACCTATACTTTTAATTTATCACAAACCATTACTTGTACACGTTCAAGTTTAACAATATCTTGATCTATGAAACGACTTTCAGGACTTAAAATAGAATGTTTTATAAGTTCTAGGATAGCTGTTTTTAATAGCTGACGAGTTTTTTTTGATGGTTGGTCTCTATCCATATTAAGGGCATCTGCAAGTGTCAAAAAATGTCCTGTAAATACAGGATTTTTACGATGGCTTTGTACAAATCTATATAATGCCTTAGCTATACTCCCTTTAAGTCCTGCTCGCTTAAGAACATCAATCATTGTGACTGTTCCAGCATAATAAGATTCATAAAAGAAAGGATTAATAGTTGCTGATAATTCTTTCTTTTCTTCATCCCAGTGGACATGAGCTAACATTGTAGTCATGTCTATTTTTTTAGGCTCTTTTCTTTTTCCTGATTTTGTTTTCCCCACGGATATAGAAAGCTTTACTACTGCCGACATAAGCCTTTGTAATGCAAGAAGAAGATGGTTATAGTTTGCTTTTCCTGGTCGTTCATGGCCCAACAGTTTTAATAATGGAAGCATAGGTCCTTTATAGGTGTATGTTTTAGATCCTTCTACTTCTGTTGTCTGACGGTATTCGCTGACACTATTAAGAATGGCTAATAAAGCCATAAGAGCATCTTCTTCGTATGTTGAGAGTTTTGGTCCTGTATAGGTAATTTCTCCCCAGTTCGCAGAAGTTATAATAAAGTTTTCAAGATATGGTCTGTGCGATATTTCTTTTGGCCCCATAGGGAAAAATGGACTACATCTTGTTATGTCTGTTGGATAACCACACCAAGTCATTAAACTATTTTGTTCTGGAGCGGCTTTAGCGACTTCTTCACGTATCTCTTTTGCTTGTTCTAACGCTAACTCATTTAATTCACGGCTTCTTTGTATACTAGCAAGCCATGCTTTACCAATAGGACTTCCCGTTTTAAGTTCTTCCAATAATTTTGGATTAATTGTGGCAAGTTCTTCTTCTTCTTCTGGTGTTAATTCAATATCAAGATTCACTATATAGATTCTCCATGAGAAATTAATATATCTTTATATTATTGACGACATTATTCAAGATATAAAAAAGTATAGGGAGGTATTGGAGGAACTCCCTATACTTTTATTTGTGTGTTTTATCTTTAAAGGTACCTGACAGCGCTAGTAAATAAATATTAGCCCTTATCAGGTATTTATAATTTATTAACTCATTCAATTAATAAATTATAAATACCTGGTATGTCATTTTAATAATCTAGTCAATATTTTATTTTATAGGTTATTTAAAAAGATGGCTAAAAAATTTTTTAAGTCTATAGGACTAGTCATACGTAACTATAGGAAAACAGCTAAATTGACTCAAGCTAGATTAGGAGAAAAGCTTGGTGTTAAAGGAAATTATATTGGAGAAATTGAAAGGGGTGAAGAACATCCATCAGTTGAAATGTTAGTAAAATTTTCTCTACATATGAAAGTAAGGCCTGGTGAATTGTTAGATACTATAGTTGAACAAGAAGTAGAGAGTGGGAATGAAGATTTCCCATGGATTACTCTTTATAATGAAATAGATTAACTTTTTTATTGTAAAATCGTTAGTAATATTATTACAACTAGTTAACTAAAGTTATCAAACAATATTTTTACTATAATTAGTTTAAGTAATTTTTATTAATTATAGCTGAAAATTATAATATTATATAAAGACAGTAGGATATGTCTTTTTTGATAACTATGCTAAAATAGTTAGCATATAACTTTTATAATGAAAACTTACTGGTTATGCAAATAAGTTAATATAAATGGAGCATATAGTCTTTTGATTTTTTTTGTGATACACTTATTATACCAGTAAGGAAAATTCAAGATTATCTATTACAATAGCTGTGTAAGAACTGCCTACTTCTGTCCTGATGTGGCTTTTTTCTATGTGGTATAGAAATTTCATATTTTCTTAGAGGATCAATTATATGGTCTACAGTGCAAACTATTGATTGTACAATAGTTAATATCTCTGTTATCTATGGTTGTAGTTGGGAATTATTAGAAAATTTACAATGATTACGAAAGACTATAGTCATTTCGATTAAAATTTCTTTATTTTTGTTTTACAGTAGAAATTAGATATTCAACATATGGTGTAAATGATAATTGTTTTGTAACAATAATGTTTATCCTGCTTGAATAATTCCTCTAATAGTTTTTTTAACTATTATATATTGTTATCCTATTTATAGAATAATAAACTTGATCTATAAAAGTGTATTTTTAATATATCTATTATAGTACATTGTACATATCACTTATATTTTTCTAACTACATTAAAATTGTATAATGATTAATTAAAGAACATATAAGTTTTTAATTAATAAAAATGTTATACTTTTTATATTATTATCTACTTATTTTTGTTAAAAGCATTATAATTTTAAAAATTACAATTATTCTAATTTTTTAGAAAAACTAGTATTAATTATTGTAATAAAATTTATAAGGTATTTTTTTATATTTCTACTATATAAATAGAATACTATGTCATAATAAATCATATTATATTGATTGCTGTTATGAAACCATTTGTATTAAACATTATGTTATATATGATTAGTTTTTAGTTTCTTTAGTAATATTTTTGAAGTTGATAAGTATATTTTCATGTATATTGAAAATTTTTGTAGTCTATTTTTTAGAGGATATTTCCCTTTACTGATATTTTATATAAGATGCGGTAAAATATATTTGTTTTGTATGCAAAAGGGTGAAAAAAGCGCCCTTCTAGGATGCTTTTTTATTTAATGAATATAGAGAAAAATAAAGATAGAAGTTTTTGTTTAATAGCCAACTTCTTTTTGATGTCTTACAGATAAAATAAAAATAATGTTATGTTGTAATGTATAAAGAATAACATAACCTGTTGCTCCAAAAGGAACAATAAGCTCTCGCTGCTCTGGTTCTAAGTCTATGGAAGATCTACCTAAATTAGGGAATTTCTCTAATATTCTGATTTTGTTGAGAATAATTTTTGCTATATTTTTAGCTGCTTCTTTATCACTCTTTTCTAAGAAGGTATAAATTTTGTTAATACATTCAATCGCATATGGCATGAATTCAATTTTTATAGATGACACTTAGGTGGCTCCACATAATTACCATTTGCAAGCTCATTAAGCCAAGCTATAGCTTCTTCTACAGGTAAGTGTAACCCATTATTAAGATAGTCATTATAAACATTAATACCTTCTTGTCTAAAAGCTTCACGTTTTTCAGCTTTATCAATATATTCTTCAATAGCCTCCACCATGATTGAGTGTGGTGTCCGTTTACGAATAGCAGCAAGATTTTTAATCCGTGTTTTTACTGAGTCTTCAAGTTTAACAGAAGTTGTATTAGACAAAGTTTTCACTGTTAACCCTTCTAGTTGTAATAGTTACAGGTTTAGATGTTAACAGGTAATACTTGGTAATACAAAAGTCAATATACTAGTCTATTACTTTCCAAGTTGTTTTTATAGATATCTACTTAATATATTTTGTAAACTAACTAGCTTTTTTTAATAAATTTACCTTTTCCTAGTGTTCTATAATTAGCAGTATAGAACTACTTTATTATTTATTATAAGGTGATAAACTTTTTATTATTTTTAGCCATCTGGTGATAATGATTTTATGATTTGGAGTTAGTTTCTTCTGTATATTTTTATGAACAGGATAAATCATATATCAATATTATTTTTTATTAATAAGAAGTAATTAATTGTTCAAATAATGAATAATGAGGTCAGTTATTCATCTCCAAACAAAATATCA
>NC_008012.1 GCF_000055945.1 Lawsonia intracellularis PHE/MN1-00 | reverse complement strand
ATTTTCTTTTGTTCCAATTTGAGAACTTTTTGTAATTACTTTTTTTATATCAGAAGTCTCTTTTCTTTTAGATTTAGAAGGAGCCTCTCCTAAAATTGTAGCTAAACCACTAGTAAAATTTTTAGACATAGTATACTCGATTTATTATATCTACTTTGTTTAATACATTTATTTACATTATGTAGTTTTTCAATATTATTATGTTTATTTTATTTACATAGACTATCAACATTACTTATTATGTCAATATTATTTTATTTATTTATACAACCAAATAATCAATTATTTTTTACTAAACTACATTTATTTAATAAACATTGTTTACCTAACAATTGTAACTTACTTTTTAGATTTTGTTAAAATTTCTTTACATAGCAGTAAATAATCTTCAGCGCCCATACTTTTTGGACTATATCGAAAAACATCTAAGCCTTGACTTGGTGCTTCTGCTAGAACAACAGTATTCCTAATTTTTGTTTTAAACACTTTATCCTCAAAATGTTCTTGTATAGTGTTTGCAACATCTCTATCTAATGTCTTACGTGCATCGAATTGTGTAAGGATAACACCTCCTAATTTTAAATTTTTATTTAACCTTTTTTGTATCTTTTCTATTACTTCTAAAAGCTTTGTAAGACCATGTAATGCTAAATATTGAGTTTGGAGAGGGATATACACTTCATCAGATGCTGTAAGAGCATTGATTGTAAGAAGCCCCAATGATGGAGGACAATCAATAAAAATAAAATCATACTGATCATGTAATGGTTCTATGAGATCTTGTAAAAGAAATTCTCGACCTGCTTCTGAGCTTAACTCTATCTCAGCACCAGAAAGATCAAGTGTCGATGGAATCAAAAAAAGCTTTTGCGTTATTTCTATTGGTGTTAAAGGATAGCTACCTTTAAGAGAACCATAAATAGTCATTTCAGCATGCTGGACCCCAAGACTTTGACTTAAATTTGCCTGTGGGTCTAAGTCAATTAAAAGAACTCGTTTTCCTTTTTTACCATTACTAATACCAGCACCAATGTTAACAGTAGATGTCGTTTTACCTACCCCACCTTTGTGGTTACTTATTGCTATTATTTTAGCCATTATTTCCTCTATATGTTATGTTCTTATCTTATTAAGATTACACAAAAATAATAAAAAACAAAATATACCATATCAACTACAGTTACCTATATTTTTTAGTAAAACTAGTAATTTTAGTAAACATTATTATTATTATTATTATTATTATTATTATTATTATGTTTATTAAGTAAAAAAAAAAAAAAAACTATAGAATACTAGCTAACATAATATCTTTGAAAAACGACATATACTGTTGTCATCAAAAATACTATTAAGAATAACTGTACTACGTACCATCTATCAAAAATAGTATATTTTATTTTTTGAAAAACCTTATGCTCAGTAATAAGGAAAAGATTTGAAAATGTGAGAAGAACAAGCATAGAAATAGGGAAAAAATATCTTCCTTGAATTCCATTAATAACATTCTCTCCTGTAGTTCCACACCCCAAATACATACTTGTAACAATGCCTATTGATATTACTAATGAAATAAAAAAGAAAAGTATTCTAGTAAGTAAAGGAATATATGCAGATATCGATGAGCTAGAAAAAACTGTGAGTAAGATAAGCAAAACCCCCCAACAATAACACATAATATTAGGTAGTGGGGTATCAAGCCAGCCTAGGGTAAAAAAAGATAGGTATAATCGATGAGCCAGTATTATAAATGTGCGTAAAACAAGCTGAATATATTCATAAGAACATAACATATGAATATTATTAGTAAAAATAGCGTTACTATCTGATAACTCATCAAAAATAAATTTTGTTTTTAGATTCCAAAACAATGCTAATGCAATGCCTATAGCAAACAGCATTAGTTTAAATATATAGCCAACTCTTTTATCTGAAAATACTATAGTAGGCATTAATAATACTATTAAAAGAATAGGAAAATAACTTCCAAACTTTGAAGTTGCAAGTGTAGCAATACATAATAAAAGTAACCCAGTAATGGAAACACTCAATCGAAAAGAGGTGTCATACATACTACGAAGAACAATAGCTATCAATAAAAATGAACATGCAAATATCATAGGATCAGAGGAGTGGGATACAGCTAAAAATAGTGACATAGGTGATAAACAAAGCATCACTAATGCCCACTTATTAAATGGCATATATTTTATAGATAAATAAAGGAGCACTCCAATAATACATAAGCTAAAAAGTCTTCCTAAGTAGTATAAAATACAGATAGAAATATTGAATATTTTACCTACTCTTACTCCTAATACTTGAGGAAGATATTGGAATGGTGAATAGAGTTGTGTACTAAAGGTGATAAAAGTCGTTTCTCTTTCATTAATAGGTGTTGTAAGATGATGATATAATGTTTTATAGTCAAATTTATGCTCTTTATGGAAAGGGATATCACCCCTTATTGAAGTAAACGCTTGAATAGATGTTGGAAGGTTAGAGCCACCAACTTTTTCACCTTTAGATAATAAAATTTTACCACATGATAACTCAAATACTCTAGGGAAGTGTACCTGTTCATCAGGTGCTTGGAATGGTGGTATAAGAAAAAGAAAAATGACTCCCCAAAAGAAAAAGTTTAATATAAAAAATTTTGTAGGGGATGAAAAAATTTTACAATTATAAGTAAACATTATTTTTTTATAAATACTATTTTTATTTTTTAATAGTAATTAACTTAAAAAATAACTAGAGATGTTGTCAAATAACAATCTATTTTTTTGTATATATACTATATGCTAAATATATACGTCCCCATTTGAAGATATATTGTTTACATGATATACTATTACCATTCTAAACAACAAAATAGAATTATCCTATTCGGAGATATTTGTAATGAATGCTAACATAGAATTAACACCTGAAGAAGAAAAAGAGTTAGCATGTATTAATCCTCAATTACTAGAAGAGCTAAAAAGTGGTAGCCCTATTGGTAAAGCATGGATTGCTAGTATACGTAGAGGAATGGAATTAGGTGAAGAAGCTCAAAAACAAGCTACAGCCATCCGAAAAGAAGTTACTAGTTCAGCACCAGAGCAAAATAGTTTAATGACATGGTGTGGGTATCCTACAGATTTAACACGATGTAGCCCTTTTTTCCCTATGAATCCCAAAGAATTAGGAAATCGTGAGTTCCTTCGAGATTTTATTATCACTTCTGCCAACTGGGGAGAAATTACATATACTGGACCAAAACTTTCTACATACGAAGAAGACACATTAATGGCCTTATTGGCAATATTAAATGGTGTAAGTCATCATAGAAAGCCTACAGAAGTGGAGGGAAAGAAAACATATACATATAAAGGGCCTGCATTACCTTTATTAAAACTATTAGGATATACAAAACCTAGTAAAAAAGATTACAATAGGCTTATTCGAGGATTAAAGTTACTTACAGTAGCTGGTGTTGAACTAACTCTT
Source organism: Lawsonia intracellularis PHE/MN1-00 (assembly GCF_000055945.1). NCBI lineage: Bacteria > Pseudomonadati > Thermodesulfobacteriota > Desulfovibrionia > Desulfovibrionales > Desulfovibrionaceae > Lawsonia > Lawsonia intracellularis. The sequence continues at coordinate 23,559 of NC_008012.1, read as the reverse complement.
GCAGGAGGTAAAACAAAAGCAGGAAAACGACGTGAACCCAAAAAGCGATATATGACATCTATGCTTTCAGCTGTTTTTTGGGATGATGATAAAAAAGAATTAGCAGTAACAGTTAATCCATTTTTTTATGAAGCATATTATGCAAAAACAATAACAATGATTGATGTTTTAAAACGTGTAGGACTTAAAGGAAGTATTGCTAAAGCGTTATATAGATTTGTTCAAAGTCATAAAAAAGATCTTGTTTTTACAGGACATTTTTTAACACTTGCAGATGCATTGAATATGGATAGAGAGCAACCACTATGGAAAACACGCCAAATGTTAAAGCTTGCATTAGCTGAGCTTATTAAACATCAGTTATTAACTAAAAAAAGTCGTTTTGTTGAACAAGATATTATTTTAATTGAGCGAGAGCAGACAACATTTCCAGAAAAACAAAAATATATTATAGAAGAATAAAAGTGTACTCTACTTCAAAACCCGAAAAATTTTATTAATAAAAAAATATTTCTTTTATCCCTTTATTACCTTTATTTCTTTTATTACCTATTTTCCTTTAGAGGTTCTTATGGTTATAGGTAACATCCTACTTCAAAACCCGAAAAAATCTACTTCAAAATCCGAATTATCCTACTTCAAAACCCGAATTATCCTACTTCAAAACCCAATGGTGTTTTTTTACCTAAATTACAATGTCATTTTATAAAAATAGATTGTTTTACTATAATAACATCCTACTTCAAAACCCGAAAAAATTTTACACACCACTATGTAAGGTTTTCCCTTATGTTATTAAAAATATTATAAAATATGTAATTATACATCTACTCCAAAACCCGAATAGCAAAATCCTATTTATTCTAAAATTTACTATGTTATTTCTAGTGATTGTGTACTAGGGTGTATATCAAACTATTGACTTAAACCGAATATGGTCTACATTTAGTTTAATAATTTTGGGAGGTATTATGAAATTAAGTCAAGATATAAAACCTATTAGTTATATAAAAGCTAATAGTGCTAAGGTGTTAGAGCAGGTAAATATTTCAGGTCCTATGATTATTACACAAAATGGAGAGGCCTCTGCTGTTCTTATGGGGATTAAAGATTATGAACAATTAAAAAATAATATAGTATTGCTTAAAGTCTTGTTGTTGCGATTTAAAAGTGCTGATGAAGGTAATCTTAAACCAGTTAAGGAAGTATTTAAAGATCTTGATAAAAGGATAGCAGACTATGTCGAATAATGCTTTTGATGTTTTATTAACATCCGAAGCTGAAGATGATCTTTTTGAAATTTTTCTTTATATTATGCATACAGACTCCTTAGAACAAGCAAAAATAGCAAGGATAAAGTTAGAAAAAAAAATTGTATCATTGTCCTCGATGCCTGAACGAGGGAAATATACACCAGAGTTATTACAGTTAGGTATAAGTACAATTAGAGAGCTTAATGTTCATCCTTGGCGTATTTTTTATAGGATAAAAGATGATCATGTTGAAGTAGCTGCTATTTTTGATGGACGAAGAAATTTAGAAGATATCTTATTAAATAGGCTAGTTATGTGAATATCATCATTAGTATTTTAAGATAGTAATATGCTATTAATTATCATTAAAACAGTTATGCTTAGTTCTGCTTACTATTAGGATAGAAAATGGAAGCTATAGATATACAAAGTCTCTCAAATAATATATATCTATATGAAATTATAAGAGAAACGCTTGTCATTATCCCAGCATATAAAGAAGAAAAACATATTGGATGTATTGTTAGAAAATTACGTAAGTTAGGCTTTGATGTCTTAGTTGTAAATGATGCTTCGCCTGATGCAACAGCAAAAAAAGCAGAAGAGGCAAAAGCTATAGTATTAAGTCATCCCTTTAATATGGGAGTAGCTGTTGCATTACAAACAGGTTATAAGTATGCACTGTTGAATGGGTATAAATATATTATCAATCTTGATGGTGATGGTCAACATAACCCAGATGATAGTATACTTTTATTGCATACTCTTGTTACAAATAATGCCGATATTGTGATTGGTAGTCGATTTCTCAATGTTGGGGACTATACGATGCAACCATTTAGACTTATTGGTAAAAATTTTTTTTCTTTTCTAATAAAAATATTAACAGGACAAAAAATTACTGATCCTACAAGTGGTTATAGAGCTCTTTCGCATCATGCACTTTCTTTATGGGCATCAGAAAAATTTGCGGATGAATACCCAGATGCAGATATGCTTATTTTATCTTATCGAAATAGTTGTAAGATTATAGAAGTTGGTGTAGCTATGTATCAAAATACTACAGATCAAAGTATTCATTCAGGTGTTATCCGGCCTATATACTATATTATCCGAATGTGTATAGGAGTAGTTATGGCATTTATAGGTGGTACTAAGATATCATAAAGATTATTTCTATTATCTTCCCAACATAATATATATATATATTATTGTAGTACTATTATATACTAATCTGATTTTCTTATGAAAAAAATTCTTGTTACTGGTGGACTAGGCTACTTAGGAAGCCATATGGTTATTGAGCTTATTTATAACGGATATACGGTGGTATGCGTTGATAATCTCCATAATAGTAGTGAAGATATAGTATATTTTATTGAAAGTATTGTAAAAGAAAAAATAGAGTTTGTAAAAGCAAATGTAGAAGATACTTCAATGATGGAAGTACTTTTTTCAAAGTATACTTTTGATGCTGTTATTCATTTTGCTGGGTATAAATCTATAGCTGAATCTCTAAAGATCCCATTAGAGTATTATCAAAATAATTATAATTCTACATTAACTATCTTACGGCTATGCCTTAAATATAATAGTACATTTATATTCAGCTCGTCTGCAACAGTATATGGTATTCCTCAATATTTACCATTAACAGAAGAACATCCACTAGCTGCTATCAATCCTTATGGAAAAACAAAACTACATATTGAGCAAATTATTTTTGATGTAGCAAATGCTTATCCCATGTTTAATGCATTTATTTTGCGTTACTTTAACCCAGTAGGAGGTGGTGGAAAAGGATTTATTTTAGGTGAGCATTCTAAAAATGCACCAACGAATGTAATGCCTATAATTTGCCAGGTTGCTGCTGGCATACAGAAAGAAATATATATTTTTGGTGATGATTATGAGACAATAGATGGAACAGGTGTTCGTGATTATATTCATGTGACTGATCTTATTGCTGGCCATATGGCTGCGTTAAAAAAGGCAGAAGAAAATAAAACAGGTTGTCATATCTATAATCTTGGAACAGGTAAAGGTATAAGCGTATTAGAACTTATTCATACTTTTGAAAAAGTGAATAATATTTCTGTCCCCTATTGTGTTGTTGCTCGTCGGTCAGGAGATGTAGCAAGTTGTTATGCAGACCCAACAAAAGCATTCAGAGAGCTTAATTGGAAGGCACAAAAAGGTCTTGAAGATATGGTGTATGATAGTTGGCTTTGGCAAAAAAATTTACTATCTAAATATATTGTGTAATAATAATTCTATAATTTTATATAATTATAGCAAGTTATAGATAGTTTTAAGTAAACTTAAATAGAGTAAAAATTGTTTTTAGATTGTTATGCTATGAAAACGATGGTTATTATCCCTGCTTACAATGAAGCTTCTGTTATTTAGTCTGTCCTCTCTGATATATATATATAAGAGATGTCATTGTTGTTGATGACCATTCAGAAGACGAAACAGCAAAATTAGCATTTGAAAGTGGTGCAATAGTTATTAGACATCCAATGAATTTAGGTCAAGGTGCAGCATTACAGACAGGATTTAACTTTGCTTTAAAAGAGGGTGCAGATATTGTTATTACTTTTGATGCGGATGGACAACATCGAATTGAAGATGCATTAAAAATGGTTGAAGTTATTGCTGCTGACCAAGCTGATATAGTTTGTGGAAGTAGATTTTTAGGTACTAAATCTTTTAATATGCCATTGTCGAAAAAAATATGGCTACGATTAGCAACAATATTTGTTAGGATGACTACAGGGGTAAAAGTTACAGATGCACATAATGGACTAAGAGCACTATCAAAAAAAGCATTAAAAGTGATTTCAATAAAGCAAAACAGAATGTCTCATGCCTCTGAAATTATTAATAATATAAAGAAACATCGTCTTAGATATAAAGAAATTCCTGTAACTATTTTATATACAGAATATGCCATTTCAAAGGGGCAAAAGTTAAAAAATTCTTTTAATATAGTAAAAGAACTTTTTATATGGAGTCTTAACAAATGATTATGTCTTTTATCCTTTTTATTTGTATGTTTTTTGTTTTCTTATGTTCCATTGCTATACGAAAAAACTATACATCATTATTATCTTATTTTATGATGATATTGTCTTTGTTAGGAATGTTTTTTGTGGTAGAGCCTGAAGTAACAACTGTTGTTGCTAAAGCTGTTGGTATTGGACGTGGTACAGACTTATTATTATACTTTTTTGTTATAATAAATTTTTTATTACTATTATTAATTCATGCAAAGTTTTCTAGATATGATGTTATCATTACTGAACTAGTAAGACGACAAAGCAGTATATTAATAAATAATAAGTATAGCAAAAATATATAAATATACTTTCCTATACTATAGCCATATATAGTTATATAATAAAAAGAAGTTATTATGCCACTATTACATATAACTATTGTTTTCCTTTTAGGAATTATATTTTTCTTTACGTTATTTTCGTTAATTAAAAATGGTATGTTACGTGAACGTTACGCATTATTATGGTTCTGTATAACAATAAGTATTTTTTGTATTCCTTTTCTTTATAATATTGCGGAATGGTTATGGATACATATTTCTTTTCCCTCCCCAACAGTTACTTTAATAATGTTTACTCTTTTTTTATTTATGCTTATTTGTCTTCAGCTTTCTGTAAGTGTTTCCCATGGTTGGAGACATAAAAAGCTTCTTATGCAAGAAGTTACTTTTTTAAAATTGCGTATTCAAGAACTTGAGGATTCTTTAAAAAGAAAAGATGAACATGTGTAATAGATTTAATTAGGAAGTATATGCAAATATCATGGAATAATTATGTTCAAAGAATATCAAAGCTTTTGACTTCTGTAGAAGTGAGTATTTCTGGAGGTAACTCCCTTTCATTAGAAGATGGTTTTATACATTGGGTACAAAAAACAGAAGAATTACGTAATACTAACAGGACAGTCTTTTTTATAGGCAATGGCGCTTCTGCGTCTATGGCTAGTCATTTTTCAGCTGATTTAACTAAGAATGCTCAAATAAATACAAAAGTTTTTACAGACTTATCGCTTTTAACAGCTATTGGAAATGATTTAGGGTTCGAATATGTTTTTTCAGTGCCTTTTGCACGAGATGTTTGTTCTGGGGATATGCTTGTTGTAATTAGTTGTTCTGGTGAATCACCTAATGTTGTTAATACAATCCGTCTAGCACAATCTATGCAAGAAAAACAAATTTTTTGTGTAAGTTTAACTGGTAAACATTTTAGTAATACTGTTCGACAACTCGGAGATTTAAATTTTTATGTTCCAACAAATGCATATGGAGAATGTGAGTCTTGTCATGCAATTATTCTTCATCATTGGATGGATTCTATCCAGGTCAAATCTTAGCTAATATGATGAATATAAATATAAAATTATATCTACTACTTAATGGGATTATTGCAGCAACTGGTACACTTTTGATGAGATATGGAGGAAAAAATTTAGACTTTACACAGGGGATTTGCTATATAGTAACCAGCGGTTACTTATGGATTTTAGGGATGATTCTAAGTTGGATAGCAGGTGTATTTTTTGCTTTATTATTAACAAAATATGGTATTACTGAAAGTTTTTCTTTATACGTTCCTTTAGTATATTTAATGATTATTGGTGGCGGATTATTTTTTTTACATGAAACACTATCAATTACTAGAGGAGTTGGAGTTCTTTTTGTTTTTATTGGTCTTATTTTTCTTTTAAAATAGAAGATTACTAACCTTAAAATTAAAAGAGTCTATTGTGAAAATCTTTTTTTTAAATCCTCCGTTTAAAGGTCGGTTTTCTCGTACATCACGTAGTCCAGCTATAACAAAAGGGGGAACACTTTATTATCCATTTTGGTTAGCATATGCTGTCGGTGTAGCAGAGCAAAATGGGCATGATGTAAGATTTATAGATGCTCCTGCTGATAATTTAGAATTACAAGATATTTTTACTTTACTAGAAGATTTTATCCCAGATATAGCTGTATTGGATACTAGTACTGCTTCTATTTATAGTGATGTTAAAGTAGGAGATGAAATCAAAAGACGTTTCCCTCATTGTTTTGTTATTCTTGTTGGGACACATCCTTCAGCACTGCCAGAGGATACACTTAATCTTTCGAAAAGTATTGATGCAGTAACTATTGGAGAGTATGATTTTACAATTCGTGATATAGCACATGCTTTAGAACAAAAGTTGTCTTTACATAATGTCCCTGGTCTAGTTTTTCGTCATAATGAAGAATATATAAAAACAGCTGAAAGAGAAAAGATTGAAGATCTTGATTCCCTTCCTTTTGTTACGTCTGTTTATAAAAAATATTTAAATTACAAAAATTATTTTTTTGCAGCTGCAAAATACCCTATGGTTATGATTATCACAGGTAGGGGCTGTCCATTTAAATGCTTCTTTTGTTTATACCCTCAAGTATTTCACAGTCGACGTTATCGACCTCGTTCTCCTGAAAATATTGTAGCTGAATTTAAATATATTAAAGAAAATTTCCCTGATCTTAAAGAGATTGGAATTGAAGATGATTGTTTTACTGTTAATACTGCAAGAGTAAGGAAAATTTGTCAGTTACTTATTGAAGAAAAACTTAATATGACATGGTATTGTAATGTCCGTGGAGATGTAGATTATGAAACACTTTTTCTTATGAAAAAGGCAGGTTGTCGTTTAGTAACTGTTGGTTTTGAAAGTGGAGTTCAGTCTGCACTTGATCAAATGCATAAAAACGAAAAGATCAAAAATTATTACCAGTTTGCTAAAGATGCCCAAAAAGCAGGAATTATGGTACATGGTTGCATTATGGCTGGAACACCAGGAGATTCCCTAGAAGTACAAAAAGAAAATTATCGTTTTGCTCTTAAAATTAACTGTGATTCTATGCAATTTTATCCACTATATGTTTATCCAGGGACAGAAGCATATACTTGGGCAAAAGAAAATGGTTATTTGAAGACAGAGGATTTTTCTCAATGGCTTACAGAAGATGGTAGTCATAATTGTGTGATAGATACTGATATATTTACAGGTCAAGAATTGGTTGATTTATGTAATCAGAATCTGCGTAAATATCATTTACGACCAGCATATATTTTGATGAAACTTAAACAAGCAATCCATGACCCTGAAGAAGGATTACGTAGTATAAAGTCAGGAATTATCTTTATAAAAAAGATACTAAGTTTAAAAAGAAAGAGAGATAAATGTTAAAAGAAGATTGTCCCAATAATAACCAAAAAATATATAATTCATTTTATTCTCAACATTCATGGGATAAAAGAGATAGCCTTGCTGCTAGGTATATTTTATACCTTTTAAAAAAATTGTTATGTAATTTTGATGTGTCCCAAATCAAAAGTATTGTTGATGTTGGTTGTGGTGATGGGTCAAAGACATACAATTTAATAAAAATTTTTCCTAATGCTAAAATAAAGGGTGTTGATTTTTCAAAAGAAGGTATTAATTATGCCTCCCGTTTGTATGGGAGGGGGGGGGGGGAAGATCCTGAGCAAGTAACATTTGAATATTGTGACATTAATAGTAGTTATTATCTAACAACACCATATGACCTACTTGTTTCTTTTTATGTTCTTGAGCATATACAAGTATGGGAGTCTGTTATAGATTATTGGGTTCAATCTAATATAAAATATATCATTATATTTGTACCAATAGGGAAAATGTATAAAAATGATTTAAGAGAACATTTTAGACATTTTAAAAAATATGAAATAAAAGAATATATGTTAGCTTCTGGATATAAACTACTCAATGCTTTTTATTGGGGATTCCCATTTTATTATCCTATTACAAAAATAGCAATTGAGTTACAACGTGGAACAATCCATAATACTATGGCAAAAAAGCCTTCTTTCTTTTTAAAAAGAGTATACGATATAATGTATTTTTTTTATACAAAATGTTGTTCAAAAAAAATTGGTGGTGACTTTATTGGATTTTTTGAAAAAATTTCTTAATTTTACTTCTTTAATAATACAATTATCCCAATAAGTTCTCTTATAGATAGAAAAAAATTTTTACTCTACTTTAGATAGAGTTATCTATCTATATCTTATTATAATAAGACAATCTTTACATTAAAGATAACTCATAGTAGTTATAATCTACTTTATTATTGAATTATAAATAGTTACAAAATTAACTTATAAAAACTGGTATGAGTTATGAAGCCTTATTCAAATTTAATTTTTGAAGTTACCCCACGTTGTAATGCAATATGTTATTATTGTCCTACAGGTAGAGCAAATCTTTTTCATGAACCTTCAAATCAAACGCCTCTTACACCAGAGTTTCTGCATAAAACTTTAACATATATGCTTAATGAAGGAATTATAAATAAAAATACAATAGTTGATCTTTTTAATAAAGGTGAACCATTTTTGCATCCTAATCTTAGTGACATTTTTGATGTAATGAATTCTTTAGGTTTACATTATACACTTAGTTCAAATGGATCTGTAAGAGCTTCCTTTAACGATACTACATTATTAAAAAATCTTGATAGAATTATATTTTCTATGCCAGGGTTTTCTGATGAATGCTATAAAGCAGCACATGGATTTAGTTTTGAGAAGACAAAACAGAATATTGTCCGGCTACTGACAGAGTTAAGAAGATGTGGTTTTGTCGGAGAAGCCCTTCTTGTATTTCATATATATATATATAACTTTGAGCAGCTTAAGGACGCAGAAGCCTTTGCTAATGAACATGGAATGATTTTACATGATTACTTAGCATATGTTGTAGATTATAGAGTTTTTAAAGATTTTCTTTCAGGTAAAATTGATCTAAATACAAAGGAAAGGATTTCAAAAGATCTTTTTCTTCATGATGAAAAACAGTTAAATAAAATTCTTAATTCTTCTCCTTCAAATTATTGGTGTGAACATGAACGAGTTCTTATGCTCGATGAAAATGCAAATGTTGTTGTTTGCTGTGTGGTTAATCAATTTGTTGAACATGCATTATTAGGATCAATATTTGATTATTCTTTAAAGGATCTCATAGAATTAAAGAAAAAACCAAAAGCCTGTATTGAATGTAAACAATATAAGATGGATTATTTTTATTCTGTTATTAATAAATATCGTGCTTCGGATATTAACAGATTATATGGTGAAAAAATCCTTTCGTATTGGCCATATTCAAAAAGTTTATCTCGTAAGATTGAACGTCTTATTGTTAGAGCATACCTTTTTGCTATAAGTAAATGGGGATATTTTGGTTATTATGCGAATAACCTTATTGACTTAAAGAGGGTATATAGATCTCTTGTCCAAAAAAATAGAAAATAATAAAAAATGAACAAATATCATAAAGTTAGTTGATCTATATTTGTTATATTTGTTTATAAATAATTACTTAAACTTTATTAAATATGTAATCCTTGATTCAGGAAATAGAAAGGTCAAAGAAATGATTGATAATAAGATGATATATGCTGAAAGATGGAAACCAGAAACTCTACAATATATGAAAAAAAGTTTTATACACCGTTATCAATCATTCCTTATAAATTACATATTAACACACTATAAGAATGCTTTGAATATATATATATATAGAATAGCTGACTGTGGGTGTGGTTTAGGTTTACATACAGTAACACTCGCAAAGTGTTTCCCCAATGCTCAAGTTTATGGGTTTGATTTTTCTGAGCAAGGGATAGCGATTGCTAATAAATATAATAAAAGAAGTAATCTTAGTTTTCATACTAAAGATGTAACTAATGAAGATTTTGGAACTTTTGATCTTATTAGTGCATTTGAAGTATTAGAACATATTGAAGACTGGAAACTACTCCTTGAAAAATTTGTTAACAACTCAAGGAAGTATTTATTGTTTTCCTTTCCTGTAGGGAGAATGAGAAAGTATGAAAAAATGGGAGGACATTTACGTAATTTCAAAAGAAAAGAAGTAGAATCCTTTTTAGAAACTCTTGGTGTTAAACCCCTATTAGTTTTATATGCTGGATTCCCATTTTTTTCACCTATTTATCGAGAAGCATGTGGATGGCTTTCAAATACATATGAAAAAGCGTATTATAATATTATGAGTAGAAAAGTAGAACTTCTTCACCATGTTATGTATTTTCTTGCATCCTGTTGTTCAACAAAAAAATATTTTGGAGATCAATTTATTGGTCTTTTTGAAAAGGCTAACTAATTACAATATACTTTATTCATAGCTGCTACTTCAATATATAATATATATTTATTTAAAAAGATATTGGTACAACCTTTATCTTTTTTATATTTATTTATGTTGAATATTTAGTTGTAATAATTAAAAAAAAATAATAGTTATGACTGTTCTCTTCTAATTAATATAGTTTTAGTTTTCTATAAGTTAGTTAACAAAAATGAATATGACGATTACAGATTATAATAAAAATTTTTATGAAACAAAGTGGACAGAAGGTGCTATCCATTATCTAACACATAGTTTTATGTTCAGGTATCATACGGATAGAATTGTAAGTATATTACAAAAATACTGTAATCATATATATATATATGAAATAGCAGACTATGGATGTGGAATAGGTATCCACACAGTAACACTAGCAAATTTTTTTCCTAATGCTTATGTCCATGGTTTTGATTTAGCAGAGAATGGAATAGAAGTGGCTAATAAGGTACATAACAAAAAAAATCTAACATTTCGTGTTGGAGATATAACAAAAGATAATTTTGGAATGTTTGATCTTATTTCTGCTTTTGAAGTGTTAGAACATGTAGATGATTGGCAAAGTTTGCTAACCTCTTTAGTTGCAAAAACAAATAAGTACCTTTTACTTTCTTTTCCTACAGGTAAGATGAGAAGTTATGAAAAACTTATTGGACATGTTCGCAACTTTAAGAAAAAAGAAGTAGAATCTTTTTTAGAAACTCTTGGTGTTAAACCTATTACAACATTGTATGCTGGATTCCCTCTCATTTCTCCTCTTTATAGAGATATTTGTAAATGGTTTCCTGTGGCATATAATAATGCTCAAAAAAATGTCATGAGTACTAGGATGAAAATACTTCATCAAGTTGCTTATTTTTTTGTACGTTACTTTACTACAAAAAAATATTTTGGAGATCATTTCTATGGCCTTTTTCAAAAAGAAATATAATTTTTAACAAAAGAAAAAACATAATACCTCCTATGAAGAATATTGAAATTCAATCTCAGGAAGATGCAACATATGAATGTCTTTTAAAAAATAGACAATATAAAGCAAATATATTTGCTGATAAAGTCAGACAAGTTAGTACATATATAGATAGTGGAATAACATCATCAGAAAATAAGACTTTTTTAGAAATCGGTTTTAATGATGGTTTACTTTTTAAAAGTTTACAAAAAAAATATCCTAAAGCAAAGTTTATAGGCGTTGAAGTTAGACAATCATGTGTTGATAATATGGTTAAACAAGGGTTTGACTGCCGACTTATTACTGATGAGTTTTTTTCTATAGATGAAAAATTTGATGTAATATATGGTACATCTGTATTACATCATATTTCAAGACCCTTTGATTTTATAACATATTTATATAATGATCTTCTAAAGCCTTCTAATGGGGGGGAGGGGGACAAAATTATTACATTTGTTAATGAAGCTCATAGGTATGATTTAGTCAGTATATTACATACAACTCTTGTAAGAACCTGGAAGTATGAAAAACAATTATTTAAGATATCTAAAAATAAAATAAAAAATGCATTACAAGCATTAACAAACGAATATGTTATTGATTCTAATCCTCCTGTTTGTATAACAGGGTTTAAGTCTCTTGATAATATATATCGTAAAATGAAATTACATCATATTTCTTTTCTAGGAAATTTATCTTTTATGATAAAAAAAGTGTAATAGATATAATAACTATAAAAATGAAAAATATCGATATCCAATCAGATGATACTAAAAAATATGAATATATTATTCATACTAAAAATTATAAAAAAAATATATTGTTGACTAAGTATAATCAAATTATTGAATATATAGACTCAAATTTTACTGTGACAAGTAATATGTCTTTTTTAGAGATTGGTTTTAATGATGGTTTACTTTTTAAAAGCTTGCAAAAAAAATATCCTAAGGCAAAGTTTATAGGCGTTGAAGTTAGACAGTCATGTGTTGATAATATGGTTAAACAAGGGTTTGACTGTAGACTTATTACTAATGAACTTTTTCCTATAGATGAAAAATTTGATGTAATATATGGTGCATCTGTATTACATCATATTTCAAAACCATTTGATTTTATTAAACATTTATTTAATGCTTTAAATTACAATAAGATAACCAGAGGGGGGGGGGGGGATACTTATTTTTGTTAGTGAAGCTCACAGATACGATCTTCCAGATATACTTCATACAACAGCAGCCAGAGCTTGGGAATATGAAAAACATTTATTTAAACTTTCAAAAAGAAATATCCAGCTCACATTACAAGCATTAACAAAACACTATCAAATTACATATGATTCTCCAGTATTTTTAAATGGGTTTAAAACTATTAATACTGTTTATAGAAAAATGAAACTAGATAAGCTTCCGATTATTAACACAATATCGTTTATGGCAAAACGGTAACTAAGTAATAAATAAAGTTTAAATAAGCTATGGAAATTAGTGTTATTATTCCTGTTTATAAATCTCAGGATATTGCTCGTTGCCTAGATTCATTTCTATCACAAACATATAAAAATTTTGAAATCATTTGTGTCGGAGATAATGTCAAAGATGAATGTCATAATGTAATAAAAGAATATGTAAATCGTTATCCAGAACAAATACAATTTGTTCTTCAAAAAGGTCGTGGACAAGGAGGAGCAAGAAACCTTGGTATTTCCCTATCAAAAGGGAATTATATTATGTTTTGTGACGCAGATGATTATGTAGAACAAAATATTTTACAAATCATGCTTAGTTCGTTGATTAAATTTGATGCTGACTTTATTTGTTGTGGGTTTGACCGTATTTCAGTATCAGGGCATATCTTTTCAAAAGAAATGATGAAATTCAGTCAAACAATTTTTCAAGTAACCCCTCAAAATATAAATACATTAGCTTATATATTCCCTGCCCCTTGGGGAAAAATTTTTAAACGATCAATAATAGGTGATTCTCGATTCCCTGAAAATCCTATATCTGCCTATGAAGATTGTATTTTCTTTTTATCTTTGGCTCCAAAAATTAAACGATATGTTATTCTCCCACAAATACTTTATCATTATGTTACTCATGAACATTCTGCTGTAACAAACGCCTCTATAAAAAAAACTATAACCTTTAGGAATGATCTTATAAACTTAAAAAAAGATTTTGAACAAGCTGGGATACTTCCTATCTATGAACCATTATTAACTTTAGCCGCGTTTATACATGTAGGGATAGCAGATGTTCATCGTATAGCAGAAACAACTATCCCTCTAAAACAATTTATTAGCGAAGTAAAACAATTTTTAGATACATCGTTTAGTGGTTGGAGGAATATTTCATATCGACAAGGAAAAAAAATTACAATTCGTAGCTTGGGAGTGTATTGTCTAAAATGGCTTTATATATTTAATTCTTTTAATATGTTCATATCTATATATAATGGATTAATAAAAAGACTTCGTATAGATATAAAATGGTAGTAAAAAAAACTTATGGACTGTGTAATCATTGCTGGTGGTAATGCTACTCGTTTAGGGGTACCAACTATTCCTAAATCAATGATTCCTATTAATGGAGTCCCTCTCTTAGAACGTCAGATTTTTTTTGCTAAACAATATGGTATAAAAAAATTTTTTATTCTTTCTGGTAGACTTTCATGTCATATCCAAGAATATTTTGGTGATGGTAGTCGTTTTGACGTTGACATTACACATATAAAAGAGCCATTTCCACTAGGAACATCTGGAAGTGTTAAACTAGCACAACCTTTTTTACAAAGTCGATTTCTAGTTTTTTATGGAGATATCGTCATGAACTTTAATCTCCATAAATTAATAAAATTTGATGAAACACACCCTTCTTTATATGGCACAATTGTCGTTCATCCTAATGATCATCCTCATGATAGTGATATTATTAAAGTAGATTTAAATAATACTATTATAGGATTTTTCCCTAAACCTCATCCAAAAAATTTTTTCTATCAAAATATTGTTAATGCAGGGGTATATATCCTTGATCCTCTCATTTTTAATCATATCCCTTCAGATTCATATTCAGATTTTGGTAAAGATATATTTCCATATATTGTTCAACAAGAAAGCGGTAACTTATTTTCTGCCTATAAGACTGCAGAATATATTAAAGATATGGGAACAAAAGAACGTTTAAAGCAAGTTTCTTATGATGTTATATGTGGAAAAGTTACAAAATTACACCAAGATAATGCTCGTCCTGCTATTTTTTTAGATAGAGATGGTGTTGTTTGTACTAATATGAACAATAGTATTGATAAAACACAATTTATGTTACTCCCTGGTGTTACAAAATCTATTAGGAAAATTAATCAAAGTGGTAAGTTGGCTATCATCATTACTAACCAACCAGGTATTGCAAAAGGTTTTTTTAGTGAAGAAGCTCTTGAAGCTCTACATGCATATATGGAAACATTATTAGGTAATGAGGGAGCATACTTAGATGCAATTTTCTACTGTCCTCATTATCCTGAGAAAGGTTTTGTAGGAGAACGTCAAGAATTAAAAACAGTATGTAACTGTAGGAAACCACAACCAGGTTTATTTTTTAGTGCTATGAAACAATTTAATATTAATATGGAACAATCTTGGATGATAGGAGACAACATAGTCGATATGATAGCAGGTAAAGCTGCTAAGTGTAACACAGCATTTATTGGTGCTGTTTCAACTTCTATCCCTTCATATCAGTATAACCTACAAGCAGACTCTTTATCAGAAGCTATTGATATTATTTTAAAATAGTCTAAATACATTCCAAAAGGAATTATTATGATTATTACACGTACACCATTACGAATTAGTTTTGCTGGGGGAGGTAGTGATCTCCCTGCATACTATCTCAAACATGGTGGTGCTGTTGTTAGCACAAGTATTAATAAATATGTATATCTTTCCATATACCCATATTTCCATCAAAATGGATATTTACTTAAATATACACGTAATGAACATGTCTCAACTATTAAAGAAATCCAACACCCTATCCTGCATCAAGTTTTTAAAGATTTTAATGTAAAGGGAGTAGATTTTAACTCATGTGCTGATATCCCATCAGGAACTGGACTAGGCTCTTCTTCAGCATTTACTGTTGGTCTTGCTCTTCTTTGTAATACTTATACAGAAGGACGATATATTAGTCGTGAAGGATTAGCAGCATATGCCTGTGATGTTGAAATCAATAAACTAGGAGATCCTATTGGAAAACAAGACCAATATGCTTGTGCTGTTGGTGGTCTTAATTTTATTCAATTTCATCCAGATGAATCTGTTACTGTAGAAAAACTTTGTTTATGTAGAGAAGGAAAAGAACGACTACAAAAAAATCTTTTACTTTTTTACACAGGAACCACTCGTGCAGCAATGGAAATTCTTGCTGAGCAAAAAGACAATACCGTGAATAAAGTACAAATTAGTAAGATTCTTTCCCAGATGGTTAACCTTGCTTTTGAATTACGTAAAGCACTATTAAACAATAATATCAATATGATGGGAGAAATTCTTCATGAAAATTGGGAGCTTAAACGGCAACTGGCTTCAGGAGTAACAAATGAAAAAATAGATAATTGGTATAAAAAAGCTCTTGATGCAGGCGCTATTGGAGGGAAGCTCCTTGGTGCTGGAGGTGGCGGATTTCTTCTTTTCTATGTTCAAGAAGAAAATCATAATCGTGTAAGACGAGCATTATCTGAGTTGCGTGAAATAGAGTTTACTTTTGAACAAGTTGGAACGACTATAGTTTACCAGCAATGATATAATTATACTAAACTTTTAACTTTGAACTATATTCTAGCTAATAATCTATGGTAAAAATAATTAGAAAAAAATCCTTTAAAATATATATTCAAATTTTTTTCTCTATTCTTTTTATATTACAATTGGTAATATCTATAAAATGGATAAGTAACAACTGGGGTCTTATTCCCTCCTATGGGGATTCAGAAGATTATATCTTACGAAGTAATCCATTAGTCATACATAATATTCGACCATTTACTTTACCTTTATTAATTTGTTTTTCTCAAGAAATAGGAGGTAAAACATATTTTCCTCCTATTTTGTTTAGTATTCAAACAACTCTTACTTTCATAAGTATATGGTTTATTTCTGGTGCATTATTACCAAATGTTTCAAAAAAAAGTCGTGGAATTATTACTATCTTAGTAGGAACAAACCCACTTATCATGCATTTTAATCATTCTATTGTACCTGAATCCCTTCAATGTCATGTACTTTATTAGCTCTCTATTTTTTATGGGAATTTTGTACAAAAAAACAGTATCCTACTAATAGTTATATATATATATAACACATCTATTTTTATCCTATTTATTATATCTTTTATCTTTGCCTCCAATACACGTGGGAAACGTTTTTTTAGTATGTTATTAGGTATTATTATGACTAGTATCATTATATATCTATTTATTAAACCTTCAATCCGTCGACTTAAATTCGTTCCTCTTATATTATGTCTTTTTTTTTGGTATTACAGGTAATTTAATTACAAAATATTTTCTTCCTTCAACAAATGATACATTTACTTTAAACTATAACTTTCATCGTTATCATATGATAACTTGCTCCTTAAGCTGGCCCTACTTGCAAAATATTTACCCTAATTTACCACAATATATTAAAAATACCCTTCCAATAGAAGAAGTAACTAAATATGACACTCAAGCAAATTATTTTTATCAAATAAGAACTTATATTGATCCATTAGGTAAAGAGGTATATAAAGATATTATTCGTACAATACTAAAAAATGATTGGATGTCTATATGTTATAGGTATCCCATGGGAATACTTCATTATAGTTTATCCCCACTTTATTTATATTACAATTTCAAAGGCACTAAAGAACAAGGATTTTCTGACATACCTCTTTCATGGTTTTATAGAATACAAGATTGGACATATACTAGAATGGAGATGTATGCAAAAAACACAACTTTATATTATTGGCAAATAGCTTGGTGTATCTTTATACTTTCTTTACTCATACTATCTTTTCTTTTGTTAAAAAGAAAAAACATATTTTTGCAAAAAGAATCTGCTATATTTTTTGCTATCACACCGCTATCAACAGCAATAATTTTTTCATGTAATAATCCTATATTTATCCACTTACGATATACAGTTACTTGGTATACTTCTTTTTTTATCTTATTAATGTGTTTAGTTATACCGAATATTTATAGCAAAAATAATTCTGAAATAGAAAAATAAAGCATTAGTTCTATTTTGTTAGAACCTATTGTTTTTACTCAAAAGTGTTTTGAAGATTATTTTGTAGCAATAATTAAGAAGAGTTAATTTTACAATTTTTGTACTATAAAAAATTATTATGGCAACTTCCTTTCTTTTTATAGAAGAACTAATATCTAGTTATAGTAGAATGTTAAAAATGATGAATATCATACTATAGATATATATTGAAGAAATATTTTCATTAAGACAGTTGTAACTTTGGTAACGTAAAAATTTTTAATTCCTTTTAGTCAAATAAAATTATAAAATATTTATTGGTAATAATAACTATAAATTAATACTAATATTAATATTTCTAAATTAGTTAGATAATACACTTAAGATATAAAAATTGTTTTAAATGGAGATTGCATATAATTTTATATTCGTTAAATTTATTTAAGAAAATTAAATAGTTATATAGCTAGTATTAGTTTATATATTTCTTCCCTCTTCTTAAGGGAATTTTTATATAAACTAATACTAATAAATGTGACCTATGAAAATAAACCGTATCTTTTCTTTATGTATTCACTTTCCATCATACTGTCTTATCTTCTTTTCTTTTTTTACAATATACTATCATATTTTTTTATTTTGTAGAGCTACATTTATACAATTTTGTTATCTAGGTTTTCCTTTATCTATTTTTTCTACTCTAATTTATTTTTGTTATTATAAATTTAATAATATTTTTATACAAATAAAACAACATACAGATACTACTAATAATTTTATTCAAGATGAAAATAAATACATATCTATAATGATTAGTATAGCATGTATTATCATGTTTATATACTTTTTCAGTAAAAGCTATCTCTTGACATGGATATTATGTGTTATTTTTTTACTTGTAAGTCTATTTTACAAAAAACAACAAGAAAAAAATATCCCTGTATCTACTTTAAAAATAAAAATAGTCTGGAAAGATCTTTTTGCTATCTTTTTACTATCTTTTTTATATGCATTATTAACAATTTGTATTAAAAGAACAGATGCTGATGATGCACTTTTTGTTGCTATAGCAGTTCACTTAATAAACTTACCACATGAACAGCTTTTTCAGACAGATCCATTATTTCACGATATACCATTTAAAATTTGGCCTTATCAGTTTGAATCATTTAATGTTCTTTCTGCTGTATTGTCTACTTTAACAAACTTACAACCTGCTAAAGTCTCTCATTACATCCTTGCAACAATATCTTCCATACTATATCCGTTAGCTTGGTCACGTTTCTTCCTTCACTTTGGAATAACACCACGAGTAATATTCTTTCCTTTTTTACTACTCAGTTTCTTATTAGCTGAAAGTCATGCATCTTTCGGAAACTTTACCTTTGTAAGATTTTTCCAGGGAAAGGCTATATTTGTAAGTATAATTGTACCTCTTATCTATAGTTCTATTTGGGATTTTATTAACGATAAAAAGAAGAAAGACATTTTAAATGTCTTTCTTCTTTCTGTTGCTGCATTTGGATGTACTTCTTCAGCAATCTTTATTGTCCCACAGATTATTGGTTTTAGTTTAATATGTGCTTATTCTTTTATTTCTATACGTAACATGTGTTACCTTATTTCTCCTATAATGTGTTATTATGGATTTTGGATTATAACCTTTTTTATAACTATTATTTCTCCTATAAAAAACAGTTATGTTATTCCAGTAGTAACTGAAGATACTGTTCAATTTGTATTTGGTACTATACAAAAATTTATACTATTATTTTTTATTTTAACAAGCTGGTTATATATAAAAAATCAAAAGAAAAAATATTATTTCTTATTACTTACCTTATTGTATTTTTTAATACCACTAAATCCTTATTGTATGCAGATATTAAAAATAGGAGTAACTCCTTATATTTGTTGGAGAGAATTATGGACAATCCCAATATGGGGTATTGCATGTATAGGGCTATATGGTCTGACATTACTTAGTGCAACATATATTGTATCTATCTTTAAACAGGGAAATAAAAACTTTATACAGTGTATTTTGTTATGTTTTTTTACTATTAGTATGCTGTCGCTTTCAAACTTAAGATCCTCAAATTTTGAGAGAATGGGTTTTGACAGACTATGGTACCCACATATTTATGAAAAAGTACTTTCAACTATTGATAAAAATCTCACTTCAGGTCAAACAATTATAGCCCCTTATGATCTTTCATGTTGGTTAACGACATTTAAGAAAAGATATCATGTCCTTACAAATAGATACTTAGTTGCACTAGATGAATACATTAAGTTATACGATCCTAATATTGCTGCTTTTCTTAATTTAGAAAATCCTACAAAAGAAGAACAGATCTTCTTTATAAATTGGGTAAAAGATGTCTCACCTAATGCTATAGTAATAAAAAACTCTCAAAGACTTTATAACAACTTAACTTTGCTAGGATATGAACGTATCCTAATAGATCCTACAGGAGATTTATTTTTAAAAATTAAATAGATTAAAATAAAAAATGAAAAGGTAACAAAACCCATTTGTTACTACCTACCATTGATAGGTGGTTAGCTCATTTTTATTTATAGAGAAAAAAGGAACCATGAAATTTCAACCTATTATCTCCATGTCAGGAGTTAGGAAACGTTTTCAACAATTAGGTTATACATATTAAAACCACTTATTAAAATTTTAATACCCCTATGGTGAAACTTAAGTAGCTTAGCAGGAGAAAAGATGTTTTTTATTTGTAACCACCAGGAACAATTATCAAATTCTACCTTATCTATAAAGGAGAAATTATAGAAATAGCACCTCATAATAAAGGTCCTATATATGATAGGCTATATCATGTACCTTTGAACATTTTAATCTAGATGGTCTAACTGTATTAAGTTATGTAATGTTATGTGTCTTTGGAAACTTTGGCTATCTTCTGAATAAAAGATGCTTACTCTTGAGGAAGAAGAAAAACTTTTACCATGCATAAATATCTCTTTATATCCTTTTTTACACCAAAAAACTCAAGATATAAAATAGGTACATGGAGACATATTGGAGAATTCTTTTGTCTCTTTTTAGACCCTATTTGTAAATTTATATCCATCTCCATGCTTGCTCCCTTTTTAGTGAGCTCATACTTTACAGATCTCATGTTATTTACTTTTATAGTATTCCCTACATTTATAGCTTGGATTCTTCCTTTATCTATAAAAATAAACACGACAACATCACATACATAATAAAGTAAACCATGCTTCCGATATCTTCTCTTTCTCAAATAAATCTTCTAAGTGCTTTACTTGGCTCTAATCCGTTACTTACACAAGGAGCAGGAGGAAATATATCTCTTAAAGAAAGGGAACAATTATGGATTAAAGCTTCTGGACTATGGCTTTCTCAAGCAATGAAAAAAAAACATTTTTCTTTCCCTATCACTACCCTCCGTACTTGAAAGAGTAAAAACAGGAATAGAATCTCTTTCTGATCTTGTTTATGGCGAAACTTCTTTACTTCCATCTATAGAAACACCAATACATGCTATTCTACCACAAAAACTAGTTGTTCATTTACATATGATTGATGCTATTATCCATTCTATTCTTCCAGATGGACATACTCATCTAGCAAAAAAACTCCATGGTCTATCTTGGATAATGGTTCCTTATATAAAACCAGGGTTATCTTTAAGTCATTATTTATCAGAACAAGTATCTTCTACAAAAACAAATATATTTTTATTACAGAATCATGGAATAATTCTTACTGGAGATAGTCATCAACATATTATTTCATTATTAAATGAAATAACAAAACGTCTTCATTTACCTGTAAAACCATTAATTCAACCAAATATATTTCATCTTATAAAGATTAACGATAGCAACTGGACTATTCCAGTTAATACTCTATACTACATATGTTAGCCCTTACTCCAATGGGATTAAAAATATGCCGTGGGAATCCCCTTTATCCTGATCACGTTGTATATCTTGGGGCAATCACTGCAGAAATACAGCCTAATGAAAAAATAAGTGTTACTATAGCACGATTTGAATCTCAATATAATATAACACCAAAATTTCTTATAGCCCCAGATAAAGGTATTTTTATAGCTCCAAACATCACGCCAGGAGAATTATCAATGATTGAGGCTATAGCACAGATGACAGTGCGTGTCCCGGATAATACAACTCTACGTCAATTAGAACAAAAAGATATCCATATATTAGCCCACTGGGATGTAGAAACTAAACGTAAGTCTTTGGATAACTAATAGCTAAAGCCTTAAACCATGTAGTCTTCTCAGATTGAAACAAATATAAACCTAATACTACTTGGTTAACAGTTAATACCTATGACTATGTTATCTATTATAAGCAATAGTCTTGTAAAGACTATTGCTTATAATAGATAACAATAAATTTCACATATTAAATCAATATGTTATAGTCAAAGTTATAGACATCTCTTTATAGCGTCACATAGTAATGTCACATGAAACTGAAGGAAGCAGTTCAATAGCTCTTTTCTTCTGTTTAGTCTCCACATATTGGTAATATTTAAACAGCATATTTGGAGAAGAATGATTCAATAATTGTGCAACAGTTCCCACATCTACACCAGATGAAATAAGTTCACTAGCAAAACTATGACGTAAATCATAAGGCCGTATCCGACGAGTTATTCCGGCATTTTTTAATGCTTTTGACCAAGAACTATGTATAGAACGAATGGGTTTACCTTTATATGTAATAACATATGACAATCCATTTTTAGTATCTTCTTCAAACCAAGTAGAAAAAAAAGGTTTCAACTCATCTTTTATAGGGACCTCACGCCAAGGGAATCGAGGATTTTTTTTACTTGTGCTTATCCTTACTACACCACTTTTCAAATCTATTTTATCCCATGTTAAAGAAAACAATTCACTTGGTCCTACTCTTAGACCAAAGGCTGCACCAAGGATAATTATCCTAACTAAATGGGGTGGTGATACTGCTATAAGCCTTGTAATTTCATCAAACGTAGGAGGGATAGTCCGAGTATAATAAGGATCTCCTAATTTCATTTTAGGAAGCATAACAAGCATACCTTGTTCATATGCCCAATTCAAAATTGTTCTTAGACGAGATAGTTGGATATGTATATATGATCGTGAAAAACATTCACCATTCTTTTTCGTTTTTGTTTCAAGATAATTTTTCAAATGAACAAAAAAATCTGTTTTAAGCTCAGAAAGTTTTACATCACCATAGGATGTTAATATAGACTGCAAGCTACAACTGATTATTTTTGTATATTGGGGAGTAAATTTTTTCTTTTGAAGATAACATAACACAGCATCATATAAGGTTACAGGTTCTAACGTAGTATTTTCTTTAGGCTTAAAAAATGTCTTTTCATATTTTAACCTATGCTTAATTAATGATTCAAACGCACTAGCTTCAAATAACGTTGGAAACGTTTTTGCTTCACGTAGACCTGTATATGGATTATTCCAATATACTTGATAAGATATAGCATTCTTACTTTTAAGATTACGTTTTCTAATAGCCAAATATATTCCCTTATCTATGTACCATATATTTACATAACCTGATGAGGCACATAATACTCCTAAATAAAGCCAGTTATTCTTTTTCTATGCTGTTAGAAACTGTTACTTTCTTCCTATATGATAAAAGAGCAGTTTCAAGAACTTCACTTTTTGTTTCCAAATAACATTCAATCATATGTGCAATAAGTTCTTTGATAGACAATCGTTCCCAATAAGCAAGGGCTTTAATAGATTCTAACTGTTGTTCAGAAACAATAAATGTTGCTCGTGTTTCATTTT
>NC_008011.1:1407500-1457619 GCF_000055945.1 Lawsonia intracellularis PHE/MN1-00 | reverse complement strand
ATATTAGCCATCTACTACTACTACTACTACTACTACTACTATTATACTTTTAAAAGTTATTAAAAAAAAAAATAAGCTCTTATACTTTTATATAAGAGCTTATTTATAATATCTTGTTATATAAATTATATTAACGCACTGGATATAGTCCACATGTATATTTTTCTCCTTCAGGGCAATATTGAAGTCTTTCACACTTTGCTCCTGCAGGATCAAAAATAGCAGGTATAATCATTCGGCAATGTTTGAGCATCATGTATGCTACATTTCTAATTTCCCATTGAGCTCGAAAACAACATCTATGCTCAAAAAAGTTTAATAATGCACGACAATTCATTGTCATAACAATATTTGTTGCAGCTGCTTGTGGTAAAACAAACCGAGCATCTTCAATAGAAGAAGCTGTTCTTTTACCAGATTCAAGCAAAGCCTTCAGCTCTCTATAGTCCTCTCCTATTCTCTCCATAAGTTCTGTAAATTTTTCAAGTGCTTTAGGATCCTTAGCTATAGAAGGAGGAACAATATATTCAAACTTTGATCCATCCACATACCGTTGACTCTGCTGAGAGTAGGAAGCCAGTCTATGACGGATCAGTTGATGTGTAAGTGCTCTTGAAACACCACTAATAGCAAACGTAAAACTTACATGTTCAATAGGACTTGTATGGCCTGATTCAATTAATGAATGGATAAAACTAGCTTGTTTCTCTTTTGGTATTTCTCCATCAAGAAGTTTCTTCCACATATCTCCAACAAATCCAGCATGATAACACTGTCTAAATGATGCATAAATAACTGACAACGGTTCTGGTGTATAGGATAATAATTCAACCCTAGGGGTAACTCCAGGCATATATGCTCCAATAAGATTAATCCGTTAAATTTAAATGCTTATAAGCCTTCACCGTAGCCATACGACCACGGGGGGTACGCTTCATAAAACCACACTGAATAAGATAAGGTTCATAAATATCTTCAATTGTACGAACCTCTTCAGAACATGCAACTGCTAATGTTTTTATTCCTACAGGACCTCCAGCAAAAAGCTCAATAAGGACAGTAAGAAGTTTTCGATCCATCTGATCTAAACCTTTTTCATCCACATCAAGTTTCTGTAATGCATGATTTACAAGCTCTTCATCTACAGTTGCTGAGCCAAAAACAGCTGCAAAATCTCTAACACGTCTTAATAAACGGTTAGCTATTCTCGGCGTACCTCTAGAGCGTCGACCAATTTCTATAGCGCCTTTTTTAGTAATAGGAACATTAAGAATACGACTTGTACGCAAAATAATTTGTGATAACTCTTCAGGTGTATAAAATTCAAGTCGGCTAATAATTCCAAAACGATCACGCAAAGGAGAAGATATAAGACCAATACGTGTTGTAGCTCCTACAAGGGTAAAAGGTTCCAATTCAATTTTTACTGTACGAGCAGCTGGTCCTTGTCCAATAACTAAATCCAGTTTATAATCTTCAAGTGCAGGATATAAAATTTCTTCCACTGTAATGGGCATTCTATGAATTTCATCAACAAATAGTATATCATGCTTTGAAAGATTTGTTAGTATTGCTGCAAGATCTCCACTACGCTCAAGGACAGGACCAGAAGTACAAATAAGGTTTACCCCTAGTTCTGCTGCAATAATTTGAGCTAGGGTTGTTTTTCCAAGCCCTGGATTTCCATAAAATAATGTATGATCCATAGCCTGACCACGATCACGAGCAGCATTTAAAAACACTTTAAGATTTTCACGTAACTCTTCTTGACCAATAAAATCATCGAGTCGAGAAGGGCGAATACTATCATCTTTTTCTCTATAAAGTGTCTCATCAGGGTAAGAAGACTGCATTATTTCAGGCATTGTTACCCCTTTACCAGCTGTTTCAGACATCTTCTAAGAGCACTACCAACATCTAAATCTGGTTCATGTTGCAAAACGGACTTTATAACTACAGAACTTTCTTCTTTAGTATATCCTAGTCCTTGAAGACCTGTTAATATATCATAAAAAAGACTTTGACCAATAGAAGGGGAAGAAGATGTAGTACTATTTCCATCAATTTGAAGTTTATATTTAAGTTCAAGAAAAATATGTTGTGCTGTCTTCTTTCCAATTCCAGATACACGAGTAAGAGCAAAAATATCTTCTTCTATAACACATTGTCTTAGATCATTTGGTCGAAAAGTTGAAAGCATGTTAAGTGCTGTACGTGCACCGACTTTAGATATAGATGTTAAAACAATAAACGTTTGTCGCTCATCCCATGTTTCAAAGCCAAACAGTTCTTGTATATCTTCCCGTACAATATGACAAATATAAAAACGTACTTGTTCTCCTTTATTAGGTAATGTTGAACGTGTAGGTGTAGTTAAAAAAACTTCATACCCAATACCACTAGAGGTAGCAACAACACAGCTTGTTTCTCCAAACTCTGCAATATATCCTTCAAGATATGCAATCATACTATTCCTAAAGAGTAACCTCTTCTTCTATATCTTTATTGTGTTGTATACTAAAGCTTAGCTTATGAAAAGAGCTTACTATTTGGAATTAATCTAAATATGTAACTATATTCTATAGATAGAATATAATTTAAAGAATATATTTTCTTATCATAAAATTTTATGATAAGAAACATTAACATTTTTATATTACTTATTATTTATAGATAAATAACATAAGCTATATAGTAAATGTAGTAGTGATAAGAAAAAGGGGGTAGCGTATATATGTCTATAGCCAAATTCTTTTCTAATCAGACTGCTTTACTTTGGAAGTTCATGAGTTATTTCCAACCACCAGTTGTAAGAATACTTCATATTGTTATTACATTACTTATAGTTATTAACCTTATTCTTGGATATGGCTTTTTATGTTCTACAAAAAATCCAGATACATATATAATATGTAGTAGTCTCCTCTGGGTCCATATTTCTATTGGTATCCTTCTTACACTATTAACATTACTCTTCATACCTGCATGTCTTTTCCATAGAGGTATAAGGCACTTTTATCCTTATCTATGGGGTGATACTAAACAACTTATAAAAGATTTAAAAGTAAGCTTATCTTTTAAACTTATACCCCCAACAAGTGGTGGTTTAGCTGCTGTTGTTCAAGGACTTGGATTAGGAGCTTTACTTCTTACAGAATTAGCAGGAATAATTTGGTTTATTGGATGGCAAACAGATGGACTTTATGCACACTTTTTTAAAGAAGTACATAAAGTCAGTGCTACCCTTTTAGCCCTCTACCTTTTAGGACATGGAACTATGGCTACTATTCACTTTATTGTATGGCAACGAAGAGTAGCCCGAAAAAAAATGAGACAAAAAAAGTCTGACTAAAAAAACAACTATACTTCAAATATAGGATAAAAAACTGTTCCTTTTTGATTATTCTACAATGTATATATAATGTGCTGCTAAAGATTGCTTTTCAAAGCTAAAAAACTTTATCACCAAAGGTAGCAAAAAAATATTAACTACCCATAAAGTTGGTAGTGATTTTATACTAGAATAAGTATAGATGTAACTATAATAAACTAATAAAATTTACATATGAGTTATAATTAATAAATAAAAATTTAAACCTCTAAACCTTAATTATCTAGTAGATAACTTAATAAAAAGTATTAATATCAAACTAGTTAGAGGTGTTAAACAATGGCTTATGTTTCTTATATATCTGGAAAGCATTTATCCTCCTCTCAGGAGAACTACAGCTTAGTATTGCAACACCTCCTCTTAACTACCTATAACTATCAAAATTTAATGTTATAATAGATAAAAGAGACTATCATCCTTAACTAATTCATCTAATTTAATAAATATAGTTGATAATGAATATAGTCATTTTGAATTGGTAGCAAGGGAGGGAATTGAACCCCCGACCCTGCGGGTATGAACCGCATGCTCTAACCAACTGAGCTACCTTGCCATACAAAGATTGTGGACTAAATACCTGATTCATCCTTATTTGACAAGTGTTTTTTATAATACTTATTTATTCTGTTACCTATAGTTTAACTTATCCTAATGACTATAAAACTATATTTATTTATAGTTTATTATAAATTTTATTCTTAGTGAGTCAAACTTAAAAGTAGAGCTTACTAATTTAGGTTAATATCCAAGTAAAGCCCCATGAAACTGATATATTACACATAATATAGGATCTCTAAAACTTCACTTTTCAGTATAGAAAATATTTTTATGCCTTTCTTCTCTAAACAGAGTTATAATATAATCTAACCACTATCTACAGTTAGAATTTTTAATTACAAATCACTACCCTAATCTCACACTATGATTGACACAGATGTGATAATAACCGAAAAAAGAACAAAACTTATCTTAAAATTACTATATATAATAAATGAGTTTTAGGCCATGAAACGTATACTTAATACAAGTTTTAGACCACATGGGAAAAAAGATATCTTTTTTTGTGAAGATCCTTTCATTATGAAAGGAGACAAAGTTGTTGTAGAACTAGAGCAGGGGATAAGCCTTACACAAGTTGTAGATATATTACAAAGTCTTCCTAACTCCATTGATCCTTTAACTGTTCCATCCATCATTCGTAAAGCAACACAGAAAGATTTAGAACAAGTTAATAAAAATAAAGAGTTTTCAAAAAATGCTTTTGCATTTTGTAAATCATGCATTCATGAACATCAACTCCCAATGAAACTTGTTGATGTAGAAATTACCTTGGATCAGAGCAAATACATCTTTTATTTTACTGCACCTAACCGCATTGATTTCCGTGACCTTATAAAAGATCTTATAAGAGAATATCATGCTAAAATAGAACTTCGCCAAATTGGTGAACGTCATGAAACACAACTTACTGGTGCTATTGGCAATTGCGGCAGAGTCTGTTGTTGCCGACGATTTTTAAAAGACTTTTCACCTGTCTCTATAAAAATGGCAAAAGAACAAAACGTATTTCTAAATCCCTCAAAAATCTCAGGAAGCTGTGGTAAACTTCTTTGTTGCCTTAGCTATGAACAAGAAAATTATCAAATATTTAACAAACAAAGTCCAAAAATTGGTAAACGTTACCAAACAGATCAAGGTAGTTTAAAAGTCATCCGAACAAATCTGTTCAAAAATACTATTACTGTACTTAACATGTCTAATGAAGAAATTGAATACACACTTGAAGAATGGGATAAACTTCATCCCACACATACTACTCCTCAAACAATTAAACAAAATATACCTCACCAAAATAAAACTTCACATCCCTCTTCTGATTTTCTAACACTTTTATCAGATCATGATACCAATAAAATAGACGATAACTCTCTTGATACTATTCTTACAGAAAGTTAGTAATACTAGGTCTATAAATAGAAAAAACTTTTATCTTCTATACACTAAAAGATAACTATGCTATTAGAAAAAAATAACTAAACCTAACAAGAGAAAAAATAGACATTTATGTAACACTGAAAAAGGAGTATGTGTGTCTTCTACTTATTATATCTCAACACCTATTTACTATGTAAATGCACGTCCTCATCTTGGTCATGCATATTCAACAATTGTTGCTGATGTATTACAACGTTTTTATTCTATCTTAGGAGAAAAAACTTTCTTTCTTACAGGTACAGATGAACATGGAGAAAAAATTATTCAAGCAGCAGAAGCTGCAGGATATTCAACACAAGAGTTTGTAGACTCTATAAGTAGACAATTTCAAAATCTCTGGCCTCAACTCAATATCACATATGATGCATTTATCAGAACTACAGATTTACAACATAAAGAAGCAGTTCAAAAATTTCTTCAACATATCTATGATGCTGGTGACATCTATTTTGGAGAGTTTGGAGGGTATTATTGTTTAGGATGTGAACGTTTTTATACAGAAAAAGAACTAGAAGATGGTTTTTGTCCTCAACACAAAACAAAACCAGAGTTTATTGAAGAACAGAACTACTTTTTCAAAATGTCTAAATATCTCTCATGGCTTATAGAGTATCTTCAACAACATCCAAATCTTATTCGACCAGAGAGATATAAAAATGAAGTTCTCTCTCTACTAGAAAGTGGAGCATTAGAAGATTTATGTATATCACGTCCAAAAACTCGACTTCCATGGGGTATTGAATTGCCCTTTGATACAAACTATGTATGCTATGTTTGGTTTGATGCCCTTATAAGCTATATTTCTGCATTAAACTGGCCAACTGGTGAATACTATAAAACATTTTGGCCTGGAGAACATCTTATTGCTAAAGACATATTAAAACCTCATGCTGTCTTTTGGCCCACTATGCTTAAGTCCGCTGGTCTTCCAATGTATAAGCATTTAAATGTACATGGATACTGGTTGAATCGTGATACTAAGATGTCAAAGTCTTTAAATAATGCTATAGATCCTATTACTCTTATTCAGCAATATGGCCTTGATGCTTTTCGTTACTTCCTTATACGAGAGATGAATTTTGGCTCTGATGCTAACTTCTCTGAAGAATCGCTTAAACATCGTATTAATTCTGATCTTGCGAATGATCTTGGGAATTTATTTAACCGTGTTCTTTCAATGTCAACTAAATATTTTAAAAGCTTATTACCTGAAGCTAAAGAGTACACAGAACCTGATATGCAATTACGTCAACTTACTGAGAATGCACAATATAACTATATACAACTCATGAAAAATATGCGTCTTTCTCAAGCAGTTGAAGCTTTATGGGAACTTATTCGTGCACTAAACAAATATATAGACACTCAAGCACCATGGAAATTATTTAAAGAAGGACAAACTGATCGTCTGAAAACGGTCATTCGACTTACATTAGAGTGTATGAGAAAAGTAGCCATTAGCTTATGGCCAATCATGCCAGAAATAACCATTACTATGTTAAAACAGTTAGGAATCTCAACATCTAAATCAAAAAAATATGGGAATATACCTACCACATGTATAAATAATGATATTCATGCTTGGGAGCAGTTAACAACAGGAACTATGCTTGCACCAACATCAAATTTATTCCCTAGAATAGAGCTAAAAGAAGAAATAAGTGAT
Organism: Lawsonia intracellularis PHE/MN1-00; assembly: GCF_000055945.1. Classification (NCBI taxonomy): domain Bacteria; kingdom Pseudomonadati; phylum Thermodesulfobacteriota; class Desulfovibrionia; order Desulfovibrionales; family Desulfovibrionaceae; genus Lawsonia; species Lawsonia intracellularis. The sequence goes on along the minus strand of NC_008011.1, from coordinate 1,450,567 downwards.
AAGGAAAATAAAATGTCTTTCCAATCCAACGGGTCACAACCATCAATATATGAACAAGAAGAAATATCTTTTAATGACTTGCAAAAAGTTGAAATACGTATAGGCACTATAGTAGAGGCATCAAAACATCCAAATGCAGATAATCTTCTATGTTTTTCTATCGATATAGGAGAAAACAAGCCTCGACAAATTCTTTCAGGTATTGCTCAACAATATACTCCAGAGTCAATGCTTGGCAAACAAGTATGTGTTGTCACAAACCTTGCTCCTAAAAAAATTAGAGGAATTGAATCTCAAGGTATGATTCTCTTTGCAAAAACACCTAGTGGACTTTCTTTAGTAACCGTAGAGTCCCCTGTACCTACTGGAAGTATTGTTTCATAACTTCCCAAAAACTTTAGCTAAAATATAAACTATACATCTAGTACAGCTTATATTATATTCATATATTACTTACTATTTATAATAAGACCTTGGAGTTACCATGGCAAAAAAATCTATTTCTCCTGAAGATTCCCGCCGAGAAGCCCTTAAAACAGCACTAGATACTATCGAACGAAAATTTGGCCAGGGTGCTGTAATGAAGCTCTCAGATGATGTACATGTAAAAGTAGCTGTAATTCCTACTGGCTCTATTGGGCTAGACTTAGCTCTTGGTATTGGAGGTATCCCTCGTGGTCGTGTCACAGAAATTTATGGACCAGAGTCTTCCGGTAAGACAACATTAACACTACATATTATAGCTGAATGTCAAAAATTAGGTGGTACAGCTGCTTTCATTGATGCAGAACATGCATTAGATATAGCCTACGCTAAACGCCTTGGCGTAAAAACAGACGAACTTATTATTTCCCAACCAGATCATGGGGAACAAGCACTTGAAATTGCTGATATGTTAGTACGATCAGGTGCTGTAGATCTTGTTGTTGTTGACTCTGTTGCTGCTCTTATACCTCAAACAGAACTTGAAGGTTCTATGGGAGAAACTCAGGTTGGTGGACATGCACGACTTATGTCTCATGCACTACGTAAGCTTACTGGTACTATCCATAAATCACATACTGCAGTTATTTTTATTAATCAAATTCGTATGAAAATTGGTGTAGTTGGTTATGGAAGTCCAGAAACAACAACAGGAGGTAATGCACTAAAGTTCTATAGCTCTGTGAGAATGGATATACGAAAGATACAAACCCTTAAAGATAAAGAAGAATCTTATGGTTCACTTACACGAGTAAAAGTTGTCAAAAATAAAATGGCTCCTCCATTCCGTGAAGCAAAATTTGATATCATTTGGGGAACAGGTATTTCTCGCTCCGGAGAACTCATTGATCTTGGTGTCGAAGCTGGTATCATTGATAAAAGCGGATCATGGTTTGCATTTGGTTCTGAAAAGCTTGGTCAAGGTAAAGAAAAAGTCAGAGCTCTACTTGATGAAAATACTAGTCTAAAAAGTTCTATTGAAACAGCGCTCATGGAACACTTAGGAATGAACCCTGAAAAACTCCTTTGTCCTGTAAGCGATGAACTTGAAGATAACTATGATATCTAATTCCTTAATCACTTTTAATTAGGAACAAGATATGCTCACAGTTAATGATATTCGCCAAAAATTTTTAGGATATTTTAAAAACTATAATCATCAGGAAATTCCATCTTCTTCTCTTATTCCACGTGATGACCCATCGCTTCTTTTTACAAATGCAGGGATGGTACAATTCAAAAAAGTCTTTACTGGTCAAGAAACAAGAAATTACCTACGTGCGACAACAGCTCAAAAATGTTTAAGAGTTGGGGGAAAACATAATGATCTAGAAAATGTTGGACGTACAGCTCGCCATCATACTTTTTTTGAAATGCTTGGTAACTTTTCTTTTGGAGACTATTTTAAAAAAGAAGCTATTCAATTTGCCTGGGCATTTATAACAGAAGAACTCAATCTTTCAAAAGAATTTCTTTATATTACTATCTATAAAGATGACGATGATGCATATGACATCTGGGTAAACACGATTGGTGTAGAGCCTAGTCGTATTTATAGAATGGGAGAAAAGGATAATTTTTGGTCTATGGGTGATACAGGACCTTGTGGACCTTGTTCTGAAATTCACTTTGACCAAGGTGAAACATTTTGTTGTGGTGATAACTGTGGAATTGGTTCTTGTGACTGTGATCGATTTCTTGAAATTTGGAATCTTGTTTTCATGCAATATGAACAACTCCCATCCGGAGAGAGAGTAATACTACCCAAACCTTCGATTGATACAGGAATGGGGCTTGAAAGAATTGTAGCCATTTGCCAACAAAAATCTTCTAATTATGATACAGACCTTTTCCAACCTATTATTCAATATATGGCATCTATTGCTGGCGTTCACTATAAAAAACATGAAGAAACAGATATAGCTTTACGTGTTATTGCTGATCACAGTAGAGCTATAGCTTTTATGATTGCTGATGGAATTTTACCTTCAAATGAAGGAAGAGGTTATGTATTAAGAAGACTCATCCGACGAGCTTTTCGTTTTGGAAAACAAATAGGCATGAATCAACCTTTCCTATATAAAACAGTAAATAAAGTTGTTGAGCTCATGGGAGATATCTATACTGAACTGTATAGTCGATCTGAGTTTATGTCACGTGTAGTTTTTGATGAGGAAGAACGTTTTTCTATTACATTAGATAAAGGTCTTATATTACTTGAAGCTGAACTTAATGCTCTTAAAGAAAAAAATACTAAAGAACTTCCTGGAGATATTGCATTTAAACTTTATGATACCTATGGTTTCCCACTTGATATTATTAACGATATTGCATCAAAAAAACATTTTGCTGTCGATGAAGCTAACTTTCAACACTTAATGCAAGAACAAAAAGAACGAGCTAGAAGCCAATGGAAAGGATCTGGAGAAAAACGTATTGAAGCTTGCTTTCAAACACTTCTTGAAGATGGTATGCAATCAGAATTCATTGGATATGAAAATCTTTCAGGAACAGGAAGAATTGTTGCGTTACTTGATATAGATGGTCTTCCTATTGAAGAACTCCCTACAAAAAGTTCTGGCTATGTTATAACAGATATGACCCCTTTTTATGGGACATCAGGAGGACAAACTGGTGATATAGGTATACTCAGTACAATAACAGGTAAAACACAAGTTGTTGATACATTAAAACCAGCAACAAATCTTATTGTACATGTTGTTACTGTCACATCTGGAACTATCTTACTTGATCAAGAAGCACTATTAGTAGTTTCAGAATCTGAACGTCTAGATACTGCAAGAAACCATACATGCACTCATATACTGCAATCAGTTTTACAAAAAATACTTGGTGACCATGTTAGACAAGCTGGCTCTCTTGTTAGTCCAACACGCCTACGTTTTGACTTTACACATATAGCCCCCCTCACTGAAGAAGAAATTCATGCTATAGAACTACAAGTAAACACTATTATTATGGCTAACTTACCTCTTAGAGTTGAGTTTATGGATCAACAATCAGCTCTTGAAAAAGGTGCAATGGCTCTATTTGAAGAAAAATATGGAAACATTGTACGTGTTGTTACTATTGGTTCAGAAAACCAGACAGCCTCCATTGAACTTTGTGGTGGTACTCATCTAACATCCACAGGACAAGCAGGCTGTTTTATTATTGTATCTGAGACAGGTATAGCTGCAGGAGTTCGTCGTATTGAAGCAATTACAGGTAGAAATACCCTTGCTTATATTAAAGAATACCAAAAAGAGCTTTCCACAACTGCGGCTATTCTTAAAACAAAACCAGAAAAAGTTGTTGAAAAAGTTACATCAATTCTCTCTGAAAATAAAAACTTACAAAAAACTGTAGACACATTAGAGTCTAGCTCTCTATCTAATCAAGGAAAACATCTTTTAGATAACCTCACTAGAATAAATAACATAGATGTACTAACTGCAAATTTAAAAAATTTCAGTCTTAAAGCTTTACGAGATATAATGGATGATATTCGTTCAAAACTTTCTTCTGGAATAGTCTGTCTTGCATCAACAGAGGGAACAAAAGTACACTTATTGCTCTATGTCTCAAAAGATCTTCACCATAACTTCACTGCCTCAGAACTTATAAAAAAAATTGTAGTACCTATCCATGGCGCAGGAGGAGGACGGCCTGATCAAGCACAAGCAGGAGGAACAAATCCATCTGGTCTCTCTGAAACCTTTGAACTTTTAAAAAATATACTAGAAGACCAATAGTGACTCATAAAATACACTAGGATGAATAGATAATACTATGAGTTCTACATTTACCCGTATTAATACTATTGTATGGATTGCTTTTTTTGCTGCACTCATTGCTGTAAGTGCCTTTATTAGTTTTCCTCTAGGTCCAATACCTTTTACTCTCCAATCACTATCTATTTCACTCACAGGACTATGTATTGGTGGAAAACGGGCAGCACTATGTGTTATTCTTTATATTTTTGCAGGCTGCATTGGTCTTCCTGTGTTTGCTGGAGGTAAAGCTGGACCAGGAGTCCTTTTAAGTCCTACAGGAGGATATCTCATAGGATTTATAGGTCTTGCCTATTTAACTGGCTTTGGTAGTGGCCATAACAAAAATTGTCCACCTAAAAAAGCTATAACTATCCTTTTTATGAGCCTTGGACTAGCGGTAACCTATTTTTGTGGTGCCACAGGCTTAATGTGGGTACTAAGTTTTTCCCCAACAAAAGCAATTCTTACTGGTGTATTACCATTTTTACCTGGAGATATATTAAAGCTTGTTATTGCTTTTGCTATTTGGAAATATTTGCTTAAAAAAGGATTACTTCCTAATGATCCAGCTTAACTCTGTGTCCTTTCAATGGCCACAAGAACACACTCCAGCAGTACAAGATATTACATTCTCCCTTTCATCAGGTAGCCTTTTATGTATTTGTGGCAGTAATGGCTCAGGTAAATCCACTCTCCTTCAACTCTTAGCAGGTGTCCAACATATTTGTGAAGGAACTTATATAATGGATGAAATCTGTTGTCCTGGAAGTGAATCTTCACTATTAAAAAAAACAGCATTACTGTTACAAGACGTTGAAATACAACTTCTTGGCTCAACAGTGAAAGAAAATCTACTTCTTCCTTGGTCTAATCCTAAGGATGAATATAAGCAGAAAGCTTATGAGTTAGCTTCATTGTTTGCACTTGAAAAATATTGGAATTCAAGTGTACATCATCTTTCTCATGGACAAAAACAAAAGCTTAATATTGCTTCTGCACTTATGCTTAAACCAGATCTTCTTCTTTTAGATGAACCATATTCTGGACTTGATTATCCTGCTACCCTCCAGTTAAGTAAAATACTACAACAACTTGGTCAAAAAGGTCTTACTAGAATCATAAGCGTCCATGATCTTGAACAAATTATAGATATTACAACTAACATATTGATATTATCTGAAGGAAAACAAGTCTTTTTTGGCTCACCAAAAGAAACATTACATATGATTTCTGAACATCCTGAGTGGAATATTCGTCTACCATCTTTTTGGATACAAAATGCATCTTCTCAAATTATATAATGATCCCCGACCACTTCTTCTTTTAACTATAGTTTGTGGAATTACAGTTTGGTGGCTTTCCCCTCTTTATCTTTGTATAATTTCTTTTTGTCTACTTAACTGTCTTTATAATCCATTCTTCAATCAATCCATATATAAAAAATCTACATTATATTACCATGCTATCTTTTTTGTTTGTAGTTGGTGCATGATAAAATTTATTATAGATAGTCTAACTATGCCAATAAGTTGTTATGAACTACTGACTAATACAGTTATATTGGGATTACGACTTTGTGTCCTTATCTTACTAGGATTATGTCTTATTTCAAAAACAACACCACGACATATAGCACTAGCTGCAGGATGGTATCTCCGTCCTTTTTTTAAGCAACATACATGGGAAATAACACTTGCTCTTTCATTAATGCTTCATACTATTCCACGATTATTTCATACAGTCTCACAAATTCAAGCAACTACTAGGCATAGGCTTTCTCTTCTTTCTAGGCTACAACATATACAAGTTATAATGAGCACAACTACACGTATTCTTATTATGTCCATATCTAAACAGTCGACTGTTATTATAGCAAAACATTTGGCCTCTCCAGAACCATGGGAATTAAATCATCCCCCAAAAACTTACTCTATGTTTATTGCAATAGCTATTAGCTGCTGCCTTATTTACCTCTCTATTTTAAGTTAATAAGTATACTTAATAATCTATAATTATTACTACTTTTCTCTTATTTTTTCTGAACCCTTTAGTCTTCTTCTTTTTGCTTATAAAGTTACTGTAAAGATTAGACGATTTCTTCTAATTTCTATGGTATAGTTTTTAAGCCTACCTTTTATATAATTAACTATAAGATATTCTAATCTGTTTTTTGTCCTATTATAACTAAAATTTAGTAATAGCCATAATATTTATCTATGAAACCATATGTGTTATCATTACAGCTCAGCAACTCTACTATTATACTTAATCCAACTAATAACTTTTCATTTTTGCTGTATATACTATAAGGAATATATAAACCATAATGAACAAATGTATTCATATTGAAGGTGCTAGACAACATAACCTTAAAAATATCACTATTGATATCCCAAGAGAAAAACTTGTTGTTATTTGTGGACCTTCAGGCTCAGGAAAATCTACCTTAGCGTTTGATATTGTGTATGCTGAAGGACAGCGTCGTTACATAGAATCTCTTTCTACTTATGCTCGACAATTTTTACCTCAAATGGATAAACCTGACATTGATAAAATAGAAGGTCTTTCACCAGCTATTTCACTTGAACAACAAACAACAGGACGAAATCCTCGATCAACAGTAGGAACAACTACTGAAATTTATGACTTTCTTCGAGTATTTTATGCTCGTCTAGGTAAAATGTATTGTACAGGTTGTAGCAAACCTATTGAAGCTCGTTCAGTAGATGAAATTATTGCGGATATTTTAGCATTACCTGAAGGAACAAAAATCATTCTTCTTTCGCCTCTTGTTGAACTTCAAAAAGGAACACACATAGAAAAGTTAAAAAAACTTAAAGCTGATGGTTTTGTTCGTGTACGTATTGATGGTATATTATATACTATTGATGAAGCTCCCTCTCTTGATAAAAATAAAAAACATACTATTGAATTGGTAGTTGATCGACTTATTATTAAAAATGATATAAGAGGACGACTCGCTGACTCAGTAGAACTAGCCCTACGTTATGGTGGAGGACATGTTATTATTCATGAAATAAGTATATCTGATGAAAAAAAAGGAATAGATACTATCCATGCTACAGAATCTGTATGCACATCATGTCGAATTAGCTTTCCTACACTCACTCCTCAATTTTTTTCTTTTAACAGCCCTCAAGGTGCATGTCCTCGCTGTTCTGGTTTAGGGACCATAGAGTACTTTGAGCCATTACTTATTGCGCCTAATAGAGGCCTTTCTCTTAATACAAAAGCCATTTTACCTTGGGCTAATCCGAAAATTTTTCATCGCTATGAATCATCTCTTAAAGAGCTTGGAAGAAAATATGGATTTAATCTTTCAACACCACTCTCAGAATTCAACGCTGAAGCTCTTGATATTTTATTTTATGGAGAACAAATAAATGATACTCCCTCTCAACTATCCAAAAGTAAAAAAACAGTACAAAAGACAATAGACAATCAACGCTGGTCTGGAATTATTCCCATCCTTGAACAAAGTTTACAATATGGCGATATGTGGAGGGATATTCTCTCTCGCTACCTACAAAACATGGACTGCCCTGTTTGTCATGGTGCACGTTTACGTACAGAAGCTCTTGCTGTACAAATTCAAGGAGTATCAATTCAAGAGCTTTGTACTATACCTGTGTCAAAAACACTTAACTGGCTACAACAGGTTATCTTTTCAGGTAGACATGCAATTATTGCTGAACCACTCCTTAAAGAGCTTATTCATAGGCTCAAATTTATGATAAACGTAGGTCTTGACTACCTCTCATTAGGGAGAACAATGACAACACTATCAGGAGGTGAAGCACAACGAATACGACTTGCATCACAACTTGGATCAGGACTTGTTGGAGTTACATATGTCCTTGATGAACCATCTATTGGATTACATCCTCGAGACAATGAGAGACTAGTCTCTACATTACGAAGCCTTCAAAAAAGAGGAAATACTGTTTTGGTTGTTGAACACGATGAAGCAACTATTCGTGAATCTGACATGATTATAGAACTTGGCCCTGGCTCAGGACTTCATGGTGGAGAAAAAGTCTTCCAAGGTTCATTTCGTCAACTTATCAATGAATCTAATACATTAACGGCCAAATATATGCGAGGAGATTTAACTATACCTATACCTGATAAACGTAGACAGCCAAAAAATTATCTTACACTACAGGGTATTACCACTCATAACTTAAAAAATATAACATGTTCCTTTCCATTAGGAACACTAACCTGTGTAACAGGTGTCTCAGGTTCTGGTAAAAGCTCTTTAGTTGTTGATACACTCTATAAACACCTTGCCCTTGCCCATGGTATCCGTGTAGATCAACCTGGAATAATCCATGGTATTCAAGGTATTGAAAAGGTGGAAAGAACTATTTCCATTGACCAAACTCCAATAGGTAAAACACCTCGCTCCAACCCAGCTACCTATACTAAAATTTTTGATGAGATACGTAATATTTTTGCTATGACACCTGATGCAAAAAAAAGAGGGTATCAACCAGGTAGATTTAGTTTTAATGTTCCTGGAGGTCGTTGTGAAACATGTAAAGGAGACGGTCAACTTCGTGTAGAAATGCATTTTCTACCTGATATTTATGTCACATGTGACATTTGTAATGGGAAAAGATATAATCATGAAACATTAGAAGTTCGATATCGTGGACTTAATATTTCTGAAGTCCTCGGACTTGCAGTCCATGAAGCACGTAAATTCTTTACTAATTATCCTATATTAGAACGTAAACTTGCTATTCTTGAAGAAGTAGGTTTAGACTATCTTCAGCTAGGACAACCAGCAACAACTCTTTCAGGAGGTGAAGCACAACGAATCAAAATTTCTCGAGAACTTGGTAAGCGTTCCTTACCAGGGACATTATATATACTAGATGAACCTACAACAGGTTTACATATGCATGAAGTAGGCAAATTAATTACTGTTCTTCAGCAACTTGTAGATAAAAAAGCAACAGTCGTAGTTATTGAGCATAATAAAGATGTTATCCTTGCATCAGATTATGTTATTGATTTAGGCCCTGGAGGAGGAGAAAATGGTGGACATATTGTTGCTTCCGGGACGCCTGAGGAAATTATGCAAGATCCACAATCAATTACCGGAAAATTTCTATTAGAAGAAGTAAACGTTCAACGTAGCTACCATACAATTAATGGAATTACTTTATGAGTCTCTCTCTTAATCAAACTCTTTGTATCCAATGTGGTCAATGTGTAAAAGTCTGCCCTGTAAGTATCCTTGTAAGACGTTCTAAAAACATCATTATAAAAAACAACAGATTATCTCACTGTCTCCATTGTGGACACTGTGTTGCAATCTGTCCTCGGTCAGCATTAACTCTTGACTTAATATGTCCAGATCTACTTCAAAAAGCCACAAAACCTTCATTATCTGATCAGCAAAGGACAATGCTTTTTAAAAGCCGTCGATCAATCCGTTTTTATAAAGAACAATCAATTTCATTTGATATATTAAATGAATCACTAGATGAAGCTCGCTATGCTCCAACAGCTATAAATAGTCAACAGGTAGAATGGATTTTAGTTGAAGGTAAAGAAAAACTACATGAACTAAGTTCTAGAGTAGCTGACTGGGCACGTACTATACCTGGAAAATATAGTAAAATTGCTGCTGCATTTGATGCTGGATATGATCCTATTTTACGCCATGCACCAACAGTTATCCTTGCACATGCACAAAAAGATTCAAAATGGGGAGCTCAGGATTGTACAGCAGCTATAACATACCTTGAGCTTGCACTACATAGTCATAATTTAGGATCATGTTGGGCAGGATTTGTTGTTGCAGCAGCAAATCAAGATATAGATTTAGGACTATCTCTTCCTGAAGATAGAAAAATTTATGCAGGCCTTATGGTTGGCTACCCTTCTGTACACTTTACTTGGATTCCCACTCGAAAGCCATTACGTTTAACTGTAGTATAGAACTTAAAAAATAAACCTATATAATCTTCTAACTATTTCTATCTTTAGAATTACCTTAGAAATTATAATTAGTTATTATTAGATAATGGTGGAACTATAGTTTCAGGATCAAATCTATCAAGTACAACAGGCTCAAATGTTAATGGTGTGGAATTAAGTATGGTAATAATATCATTGGTTATATCCGAAGAAGAATCATATGATAATAAACTGTCTTTAGTTATAATCACATTATATCCATTTTTTACTCTATACTCATCAAGAGTTTTTTGAATCAATGAGTTCATAACTTCAACAACTTTTTGTTGTTCTGTGTTAAGTTTTTGCTGATATTCCATAAAAATATTTTGGAATCGGACACGAACATTTTCATTTTTAGGGAATTTCTCCAAGATTCCTTGTGCAAGATCAATCTGTGATTGCATAGCATCTTCTATTGTCTTCAAATGGTTCATTCCTATTTTCCCAGGTTCACTTTCTTGGAATAACCTTATAGGATCTATAACACCAACTTTACTAGTTACACAACATCCACTAAAAAAAATTAGTGTATAAAAGAGTAGTATGAACAATTTTGGCATTATAGTATCCCTATATTTTCTTTTAACAACACCAAACTCTAATATATTTACTTTGTTTAAAGAAGAACAGTAAAGCTTTCCTTAAAAGTAAGAACTCTCTCTAAAAAAACTCTTGTCTGTTTTGCAGGAAGCTTTTGCATAAGATGTTCTTGTACCTCAGCTGCTGTATATGTATTAATAATAGCAAAAGCTTCTTCAGGTGTAACAGCAAATGTTTTCAACATAGCCCCTACACCTATATTATAAGCAGCAATAGCACAATATTCTCTAGATAAACAATTTGTAATAGGCCTTAAATGTCTTGTCATAAGTAAATACAAATATGATGTCCCATACTTTATATTAGTTTCTGGATGTAATAATTCTTCTGCTGTTGGTAAACCAGAATAACCAAACCAACGTTTGACTTCAACACCTGCCATTTCAGGCACAATCTGCATAAGTCCATGTGCTGAACGGTTACTTATTTGTGCAGGATTAAAACTACTTTCCACACAAATAATCGCATAGATAAGTTCAGCAGAAAGATTATACTTCTTAGAATATTTTTCAACAATCTCTTTGTATTGCCCTGCTTGTTGGACTAATGACTTTGAAAAAGTTGTTAATTTCATCCAACTATTCAAAAATTGATTACGACGTGCAATGGATTGTGGTGTCATCTCACATAAATTTCTACCTATATTCCAACGCAATGGAACACCTTCAAAGTTTAATGGCTCTCCTAGCGATGTAATTAACATTGTATTTGTAGAAAAAAGTTCTGCTATAGTTTCGTCCATCTCTTTAATAACAAGTGGTGTAACCCCTTTAGCAGTACGCAAACCTACACTATCTTCAAAGAATTGAAACATATTCTGAGATGAAAATAGTATTGGACTATTTATATCTGAAGGAATCTCCTGACGTACAAATGCTCCACGGATGTTCCAAAAACTTCCTGAAAGGGGACGTGTATCTTTTTGAGGTGGTATTGGTAAAGAACTTAGAGATAACGGTTTACGAATTTCAATACCTCTATAATCAGGGAAAGCACCTGATATAAATATAAAAAACATTCCTCCAACAACTAACATACAAACACATAAGAAGGAACGTGTTACTTTACCTTTACCTTCAAAAAAATATAAAAATGCATCAACAAACCAACCAGAAGTGAGCATAGCTCGCAAAATAGCAATAGGTTGAATAGATAAAAGTCGAATAGAATACAAATACAAAATTATACCTCAAACAATTTATAACGTGAATAAAAATATCATATTATTTTAGTGGATTAATGTAATAAACAAACTTAATGAAGGATTATGAAGCTTATTCATTAATATTAGCCTATAACTGACTTATTCCTCTATAAAGAATAAGTCTTTTTTCTTTTTTTTCAAGTCTATAACAATACCAGCAATTAACCATAAATAAAAACTAACCTCTTATAGTTTATGAAAAAAAATAAATAAAAGTACACCAAGTAAATAGATAAATAATAAGTTAGTAAAGAGGAGATCTCTGTTCCTATCATATAAGTAAATAAAATAAGTAACTAACTGTTAGCTATGATAGGCTTATTATTAGTAACACCTGGAAGGTCCTCTATACTTTTAGTAGGTTGTAATTCACTAGATGCCATAGGAGAAATTCTACGTAATGCTAATACACTATCATTACGTATATGAATATCTAGTTGTGGGAAAGCAATATCAATATTTTTTTCAGTAAATCTTTTTGCTATAATTACACGTAAATCTGTTATAATATCAGGTGCTTGAGAAAGATCTCCAACCCAAAAACGTAAAATAAAATTCAATGAACTTGCTGCAAAATCACTGAAAACTACCATAGGTTCTGGATAGCGGAGAACTTGTGAATGATTATCAGCTATTTCTTTAAGTAAACCCATGACTAAACCTATATCAGAATCATAGGCAACACCAATATTGATATCTTTTCTTACTGTACGACCATTACGTGTCCAATTTGTGAGCCGTCCAGAAAGTAATTCTGCATTAGGAACAAAAATAGTTGCATTATCAAATGTCTCTACTAATGTAGTCCGAATAGTAATCTTTCTAACAATACCAGTAAGATTATTACCTACCTCAATAATATCCCCTTCTCTTAAGGTTTGTCCAAAAATTATAAGTAGTCCACTAATAAAATTGTTTGTAATATTCTGCAAACCAAAACCAATACCTACACTAAGACCACCAGCAACAACAGCTAGGCTAGTAAGACTTACACCCAGCATATATAGTGTAGAAAAGAAAAATACTGCCCAAAGAGTATAGGTAAATCCTGTTTGAATAGGGCCAATAAGTGTTCTATCCATACCCATATTATGTTTAGGAAGGTTTGCAATAAACATACGACCAACAGAAACAAAAGAACGTGTTATATAAAATGCACTTACTAAAAATAAGATTTGGACTAAGCTAAAAGATACCTTACCTATACTAAAGTCAAGTTTTGTTATATGTGTTATTAAATATGCTCCACCAGGATATGCTAAAATCCATAATCCTGTTATAGATATTGCTAGAATAAGAATCGCTGGCAAAGCAACTGCCAATAGCATTCCACTAAAAAGTCCATGAAAGCCTTCTTGTGGTATATACTTTGAAATAATGTTTGCTAATCTAACAAATCCAACAGCTTGTTGAATACATATTGCAAGTGCAGCATAACTCATACAAAGAAGAATTGATATTCTTGTCCATCCAAGCATTGTCATTATCAATGTAATCCATAAAATCACTATATGTAGTTGTAATAAGTTATTCACAAGAGAAAAACTATCTTCTAGCTTACATTTTTTTTGATCATAATAAAAACTAACAAGTAATATACCAACCCATAGCAATGTAAGAATTATACCTGAAAAATTAAATAATAATAAAAGAATTCCACCAAAGAAGGGAATAAGTAATTTCCAAAAAGGAGAAAACTTTGGCTTGTTAGATTTATCTAATGTATACAAGCTCCATGCAAGCCCTACTTGTCCAATACTCATTATAATAGTGCCAATCATAGATAATAAAAAATAATTTTCTCCTGCTGGTACCCAGGCAGAAAAATGAAATGCAAGTCCTAACGCAAGAAGTATTAAACTATGTTTACTTATATGCCCCCATACGTTTTTTAACTCATCTGACCAATGCCGAGAAAAACTATAGAAAACCACTAATAAGAGAACTAATGGAATTAAAATAACAAAAAATCTTAGTAAAGAACTTCCCCAATCTTGCTTGCTTTCAGGCAACTCTGCGGCTATACGTACAAGTAACGTCTCTTTAAAACTCATTAAACTTTCATAAATATTTAACCAACTTGCAGGTTCATAAATCTTTCCTGTAGGAGCAAGATAATAACTTTTCCATAATGACGGAATAATCTCTAACAACTGCCTTTGAACTGCTAAAATATTATTCCTCAACATATAGGCAGGCTTCAAAATTTCATTAACTCTTTTCTCTAATCTTCCTAATTTATTTTCCACTTCTGCAAGATTTTTAACAAAAATATCTAAATCCTTACTTGATCCCAAATTTTCTGTTTTTACACCTGCATCTTCTTCTAATAAAGAAACTTCATTTAAACGTACCTTTAAAATATTGAGAGTATCTAGCAATGGACTCATAACTACTGATAATTGATTATCAAGCCTTTTTAATCTCTCTTCTACTAAAGACAGCTCTATAGGTAGTCCTCGACTAACTTTGGCCATTGCACTATATTGTTGATATTTTTTTTCTATCTCTTGTATATTATTTGAAAGTTGTTGAGAAAAATTTGGTAACTCTTTAAACAATGAAGAAAGCTCATAGCTAATTGCTTCTAACTCACCAACTCTAGATTGTAATAACAACATCCATACTTCATTAACTACTTGGGCTTTACTTGGTAATGACAAAGAAGATGAGTGGTCAGAAAGGGTATCTTTTGCATAGCTTATAGTTATTCCTAGTGGTATGAATAAAAGAGCAAGAATAAAACGGAGAAGGAATAACATTATGGATGAAGCCTTTCTTTCTCTGGTGTTGGGGTGAGATAAAGAAATGTTCCATCTGCAAGAATAACTGTTGTTACTTCTATTGCACAACTTATTGTATTATCTTTCATTAATAAAAAAGAATGACCCAATACATTCTCTGGAATTTCCATATACCACTCCTGTTCAAAAAAATCACCAGGTGACACATTCTTAGCCATTGTAAGAGGTAAGACAGCTAGAATATTTTTATGTATATCATAAAGAAAACACCGCATTCCAGCTGAACGTAATACCTCACTTCCCATATTAATTCCACCAACAGAAATAGTTAAAGGGACATCCTCATCATTACTGTTTTCTTTTTTTATAACAAAAGCATTACACTCTGATACATGATAATATTTATTCATTTCATTACGAATATAGTCATTACGGACAGCTACTTCATGTGTCAACTGATCTTCTTTTTTATCTAATGCAGCCATATGTAATTTTACTAACTCATCAGCATTAATAATTTTTGTAATGTGCCATTTACCAGCAACTCGTTGTACAAGTAAACTAAGCTCAGTATGATATTCAGCTTCGTTATGAACTATAGATGTTTTAAGAATAGCAATATCTTCATCTTGTCTATAAATAGTAAACTTTTTTTCTTTAAGTTGTTTCAAAAAATCTTTAGGTAAAAAGCTAAAAGGCATTTTTTGATCTATCGTCTGAATAGAAGTAATACTACTATCAGAAGTAATATTATTGCCTTGATTTTTATCATTATGCCTTAGAGCTAATAGAATGATTTGCTGTACATTATCTTCAAGCTCTTTCTGACGTGATTCATCTATACGAAAACTTGACCAATACTGAAGTATACTATGAACAAAATTTTTTGAAAGTGAATCAAAATCAACATAATTACTTAATAAAACAAGATTGTCTTCTTCAAGTGCTTTATTAATATTTGTAACAGCATAGTCTAATGAGCTTTTTTGTGACTTATACAACCAAAAACCAATACCACCAAATAATATTATTAAAATAAGGCTAACTATAGCCAGTAGGACTCTATATCTAGTTATGACTTGTAACTTTTCTAACATAGAATACATAAGAATAAACCTAATAAGAACACAGGATAAGGATACATATCCAACCTAACCTAACTGTTTACTAATTTAATTAGACATCATATAGTTACAGTAGTATGATTAACTAGTCTAACTTTAAATATTACCTATAGTACTATTAGCTTAAAAAAAGCTTACTACAATATAATGATAATGATAATGATAATAAAAAGGAAATAATATGTTCAAAAAAATATATGTTTTTTATATCACACTTCTTCTTATATTTTTAACATATGTTACACCTTATGATGTATGGAGCTTTGATCTTACTATTCTTCATACAAATGATATACATTCTCACCTTGGAGGAATTAAAAAAGAATCAGGTAATCCTTGCTTCACATCTACTACACCAGATTGCGTAGGTGGAATGGCACGTTTAGCACAATCTATTTTAGACATTCGTCAATCAACACCAAATACTATTCTTCTTGATGCAGGAGATCAATTTGTAGGAACAGCTTTTCATTCTGACTTTATAAATACACCAGATCAACTCCCATTTGTAAAGTTTTTAAATAGACTTGGATATGTAGCTATGTCACCAGGAAATCATGAGTTTGATCATGGATGTTATGAATTTTTTAGTGCTATAAGACAACTTAACTTTCCTGTTGTAGTTGCAAACCTCACCTTTACAGATCCTGAAATGCAATCATCAATTACTCCATGGACCATTGTAGAACGTGAAGGAAAACGTATTGGTATCATAGGACTTATTACAGAAGCAACAGCCACTGGATCAAGAGCATGCTCTCAAGCCATTTTTACTAATGCTGAACAAGCATTACGTAATGCAATTCAAGAAATAAAAAAACAAAATGTATTTACAATTATTGTGTTAAGCCATCTTGGAATAAATGTAGATATGGAACTTGCTAGTAAAGTCGATGATGTCTCTGTTTTTGTAGGAGGTCATACACATACTTTGCTTTCTAACACCTACCCTAATGCTTATGGGCCTTATCCTATAGTAAAACATTCACCTTCTGGACATCCTGTACTTATTGTAACAGCAAAAGAAAAACTAGAATATCTTGGAAGGATTAATATAACATTTGATGAACAAGGTATCCCTCAAAAATGGAATGGAGATGTTATACGTCTTGATAAGCCAATTAGTAATGATCCTGCTATAGTATCCATAGCAGAACTGCTTGATAGCTATGGTATACCTATTAAAGAAAAGCTTGAAGTAAAAGTTGGAGAAATAGCTCATCCTAGAAATCCAAATTTTGATACATCCCAACCTTCAAATGAACAACTAGACGAAAAACCTTTCTTTTACTGTAGAAAACAAGAGGGATTAACAGCTAATATTATTCTTGATGCAATATTAGAAGCAGGCCGCTCAAATGGAGCACAAATAGCAATTGTAACCACTGGATTAATAAGAGGAAATTTACCTATAGGGCTTGTACAAAAACTTGATGTTGTTACAGCTATACCTATTGAAGATAAACTTTATGTAGGAGATGTTACAGGAAAAATAATTCAGGAAGCTATAGAAAATGGAGTCTCAAAAGTACATTGCTTTGCCTTTGCAGGAACTTTTCTTCAAGTTGCAGGACTCAGATTCACTTTAAATGCTGAAAAACCTGTAGGTGAACGCATTCAATCTATTGAATATTTAAATAATGGGAAATATGAGCCACTGGACCCTAATAAAACATATCGTGTTATAATTAATGGATATCCTACTGAGGGACATGATGGATTTATAATGTTAAAAGACATAAAATGGACAGATATCCAAAAAAGTCCAGTAGAAGCTGTTATAAGCTATCTAAAAGAACATTCTCCTCTCAATGTAAAAAAAGATGGACGTATTGTTAATGTAACACCTATTATTGTCCCTAATGAATAAAGAATAGAGCTAAAAAGAGACAACAAAGTACTTTGTTGTCTCTTTTTTAAAAATCAATTTATATGAATCAAGTGATGTCTTAATTAAGCCAACTTTATTATTATCTATAATGCTGACAAAGTTTCTAGCTCACTTTCAGTAAGTAATTTATCCAAATCTAAAAGTATTAACAATCTATCTTGGAGTTTACCAACCCCACGCATATACTCAGAACCTACTCCAGCAACAACAGGTGGTGGTGGTTCTACTGTAGATTCTTTAATACGTAAGACTTCAGATACAGCATCTACTACAAACCCAACAACTTGACCTTGTAAATCCATAACTTTTATTCTTGTCTGACTATCATGAGCACTAGAAGGCATACCAAAACGTTTACGCATATCAATTACAGGAATAACCTTTCCTCGTAAATTAATAACTCCCTCCACAAATAGTGGAGCATTTGGTACTTTTGTAATAGGCATCATTCGGATAATTTCTTGAACTTTTAATATATCTACTCCAAACTCTTCACCTGCTATTTTGAAAGTTACAAGTTGAATAAGGCTACTATCATCCGAACCCCGATAGCTTGAGTTAGTTTCCATTTCAGACTCCTTTTGCTATCACAAGTTGTCTGGAAAAATTTTTACTCTTATGAATATACATTATCACATAAAACAACAATGTACATACTCTATAAAAAAGAACTTGAAAGTATATCAACCTACTTTTTATTACTATGCTCTCTTAAAAGAAAATTTCATTTTATAAGTTTAAAAAGCAGATAAAACTTTTTTTACAAACTCCTGTGTTTCTTTATATGGTGGAATACCACCATATTTTATAACAGCACCTGGACCAGCATTATAAGCTGCAAGAGCTAGCTCAACAGAGCCAAATCGATCCAGTTGCTGTCGTAAGTATCGACTACCGGCATCTACATTTGTCATTGGATCAAAAAGATCTGTAGCCCCAAGTTCTAAACCAGTATCTGGCATTAGTTGCATCAATCCTTTTGCCCCCTTAGGAGAAAGAGCTTCTCCAGAAAAGCCTGACTCTACCTGTATTACAGCTGCAATAAGAGCAGGATCTAAGTTATGTTTTGTACTGGCTACTTGGATGATTTCTTTCCAATCTGAAGGAAGTTTTATTTCCCCCCGAAAAACCTTCTCCTTAACATATGTTGGAATCATTCTATGTAATACAATTTTTTTTGCGCTGGGAGAAAGACTATATACATCCATCTGATCTAAAAGATTTTCATATATTGGCTCACTAGGATGATATTTCTGAGGTGTACGAGCTTGTTTTACTCTATACTGCATAGCTAACATTGTTTGCTCAGCTATCTTATTTGTATATTGTATATTTTTTAATATTTCATTAGCTAATATATTTGTTGTGTCAAAAAAACAAAAAAATAGGGTAATTATAGCAAATAATGTATATTTTAGCGGGACAATCCTTAACATAACTAAAGTTACTATCCCCTAAAGAATAAAGTTACATAGTAAGAATTAATTAAATAGAGATATTGTTATTACCCATTCCTTCTGCTAAAAACTGAAAAAAGAGCTCCACTACATTTATATCACTCTCCCGCTTATATTTATATAAGTCAACAGCAGTTCGAACAAGATGAACACCAAGTCCGCCTATTGGTCGATTATTAATATCTAAACTGAGATCAGGTAATGGAACCTGGAAAGGATCAAATGGCTCTCCCCAATCCTTAATAGTAATAACAAAATAAGGAGTCCCATTATGTTTAACAAACTGACAAGACACTTCAGCATTTCCATTTTCATTATGATAGGCATATCGAAAAATATTTACTAAAATTTCTTCAACTGCAAGTTCTATCAAATGAATGCGCTTTTTAAAAGCCATAGGAATACTTTTCCGGAGAAATGCATTAACATGTGGAAGCTGCTCAATCCCTGAAGGGATAGTAAGTGTTGCCATTTATGCCCCTCCGCTATACTGAGAGTGCAGCTAATGCTTCTTTTATGGTAGGATATATTGTTAATACAGAGTTAAATCCAGAAATTCTAAAAACTTCGCTGACCATCTCTCCTAAAGAACAAAAAACTAAATTTACAGAGGCCCCGTTACCTAGCTTTAGCATTGTTAAAACACCTCTTAATCCAGCAGAACTGATATATTCAACTTTTTCCATATTAACAATAACAGCAGGCACTCCAGTTTCAAAAGCTTTTTTACAGGCATCTTCAAATAACGTTGTTGTTGTTGCATCTATTCTCCCATCAAGAGAAATAACTATAACACCATTATTTTCTTCACTAATCACACGCATGGAAACTCCTTACAACCCGTTATTATCATAATAACGTAGTTAAAATAAACACATCATATAACTATATTAGTTTTATTTAGAGCATAACTTGTACAACTTGTACCCCCAAAGAACCATTTAGATCTACAAGTCTCCCTACCCCTATAGCCTTACCATTTACACGTAAAGTAACAGGAGCTTGGACATCAACTGATAGAGCAAACGTATACCCTGGGGCAAGTAATCCTATATTTTGCACTGTCATGAATTGACGTTCAAGTTCAAATACAACTGGTAAATCCAGACCAGATACATCAATACCTGAAGACTGTTGACCAGATTGCCTTCCAGAATTAGCTCTCGCTGTTCGTTGTTGACCATGTGAATTAGGAGCCTCTGTATGATTTTCTACAAATTGCTCACCACCATTACCTTGGTCTTCTGGATATCCTACATCATTAACATCCATAATTGTTGCCATCCCTCCTTGGATTGTACAATTTGCTAAAAATCTTGAAAATCGAAGCTGGATCTTCTTCTCTTGTATGAAAAACTGATCTGGAATTAAAATATCATCTTTTTCTATTTGCTGTAACTGTTGTGTACTTAACTGGGTATATCCAACTTCAATACCAACAGAAATAGATAATGGCCCAACATCACTATAAGCTAAAGGAAACTCCTGTAATTGTGATAAAAGCAATATTGCGTCATTTTCTTTTTCTATTTTTACCAAAAAAGGAATCTCATTTTCGTTTCCCTCTACATGTAACACTAAAGGGATAGAACAAGCTACTGAAAAATTATCTCTACTGGGAGGAGAAAGTGTACTTGAAACTAGCTCAACAGGAGTTCCCATCATATTTTCGAATTGATGTAAAAAAGGTGAAATCAGTAATTCAAAAACTGCAAGTTTTACCTCTTCAGGAACACATAATACTTCAGGTTTATCTTTAAAAGATGGATATAATGAAAGAGGAGGCACTTTTCCAAACTCAATAACCCATCTCCCCTCTCCACAATGAATGACTATTGTGTATACAGAGCTAAATGGATCATGAAGAAAAAGTAAATCTAAAGTACATAATTGATCTTGGAGCATAAACTGCCAAGGTCTTATACACATAGAAGCTGTATTATAGACCTGCGCACTTAGAGGTAAAAGATTCGCAGGCTCAAATAATTTTTGTGTAGTTTGTACCATTAGCCTGCCTTTATCAACCAGGTAATTCCATTCTAACTATCCTATACTAATTATTATTGATTTGTTGTTGATGTTCCACTACCCTCTACTGCAGTTACTTTTTCTGTTTCCTGCTGTTTGTCTGATATTTCTATATTAACTGACTTACCTTCAACAACTTCAAGCCTACGTTTCAATAAATCTTGTGCATTTGCAATTTGATTATATGCTGCTGTACCTGATGCCAAAAAATTTACTAATAGCATCCCTTCTTTATCTCTTCTTAATATTACGTCTGTTCCTGCAAATCCTTGAGCTAATGTTATTCTTACCTCACCATTATTACTACTTGAAGGAGCTGCAACCATAATTCTTTGTACTAATTCTGTTAAATCAATAGTTGGAGAGTTTATTTGTTGAACATGTGCTACCTTAAGGTCATCATCTTTTCCTGAAACCATTGATAATAACATCATTGGAGTAATCTGCTTATCTAATCCATCATCTTTTATAGATGATGAATCGTCATCTTTTTCATGATTTTTTACTGCTACAACTTTGTCATCTTTTATTGGTTCTTTTTTATCCACTCCATCTTCTTTCTCTATAGGTTCTCCCTTTCCTGGAATTTTGTCTTTATCTTTACCTATAGCATCATCTTTTTCTATAAAGGCTTCATCTTTACCTTCTGTTTTATCTGTCACTTGCTCTTTAGGTGGCTGAGTAGTTGGTTTTTCTTCAACCTCCTCTTGAGAATTATCTTCTTTTACTTCATAGTTATTAGGGTAATCATCATGCTTAATAATAGATTGTTCAAAAAAATTTATATCAGAACTAGTTGGTTTTTGAGCACCAAATCCACCAGTAATAGTTGATCCTGGCTTATCACCAAAGGAGTATGTTGATATTTTTGTATTGCTCATATTATTATTCCACCTCCAGTTCAGTTGAAACACCTAATGACTGCTCCAAAGCTTTCATTTGTGTTTTTATGCTTGCTTCAACATTACCTAGCTCACTTTCTACCCTACAGTTTCCAGGTTTAATGGAATCATCTAACACTATGTGTAAAAAATTTTTTAATTGTGGCTTGTTGGCACATAATGTATTAATATAAATTGTAACAGATTTTTCATCATTGTGAGATATATATAAAGTGAGCTGATATTTTCTTTGTAATTGTAATAAGTCTTTTTGAATCCAATCATTAATATGGTTCAATGTATCAACTTCACCAACAATTTTATTAACTGCTTCAGTTACTACACGAACTAGTGTTGTTTCTATATTTTCAACAAACTTTATAGAAGAAAAAATAGTTCCAAAAATTTTTAATGCATGTTCAAAACTACCTTCTTCTTTCCCACTATTATATCCTAATGCATATTGTTCTTTATAAAATTTTTCTGTCTCTTGAGTAGCATTTTTTAAATATTTATCTGTTTCTTCAAGAAAATCATTTGCTGTTAATAATGCTTTTACATCCTTTTCATGTAAAATATGTACTCCATGTGCTGGGAAAAACATATTACTTTTAATAAACAATATTGAAGGAAAATCTGTATATCTTTTTTGCGTTACCATAACACAGTGCTTCCTTATAACTAATTATCTGTATTACTTTTACTTTCACTATATGCTGTCCATACATGCTTCCAAAAAATAATATTAAGATATAATAAAGCCACCATCATTAATACAGTAATACCAGCTAAAATAAGTAACACATATGTTGCATGCCCATTAGAAAAAAACATACCGCCAATAGAAGAAAGAGAAGCAACTGTAGGAATTGTAATAGATTCTCTGACAGGAACAAGAACAACAGATACTTTATCTGGAGATAATTCTGGAACAGACATTGATGTGAGTTCACGAATTTTAGGAACAAGATTAACAACAGGAGAGCTAGGTGTATGAAGTAAAAAAATAGCCGCAGATGCAGGTGTACGTTGTTCTAACTCTTGATCGCCACTTGCCAATGCTACATGTACCCGTGCACTTAATACACCACTAATTCTAGAAAAAGTACCTGCTAACTCTTGAGAAAGAGCATAACTTAACCTTGCTTGATCTTCAGATGCTGAAGCAATCATCCCTTCTCCAGAGAATATAGAGCCAAGGCTTTTATACTGTTCTTTAGGAAAACCGCTTTCACGAAGTAACTCTAAAGATTCTGCAAGACGACTTTTATCTACTCTTATAGTATAACCAGCTTTCCCTGTATTTTGTTTTTCAGCAACAATTCCGTGTTTAAGTAAGGTTGCTAACATAGCATTAGCCTGCATCTCATTAAGCCCTTGATACACCTCAACTTTACAACCATAAAGTAATATTATAGCAAGCAAAAGAACAATAGTCTTTTTTTGAAAAAACAACCATTCTATTACTTTTAGCTTTCTTATATTAGAATCAGCTACATTTTCCATATAGAGATACACACCAACCTCTACTCTTTAAGAAAAGTACTTATATTTTGTTCAACTTGTTGAGAAACTTGTGTAGTTGTAACTGCTTGTGTTTGAACTACTCCTACAACTTTTTGTAACCTAAGAAGCTCCACTGGTGTAATGACCCCTGTATTAAGATCAGCTACCATCTGTGAAGAATTATTTATAGCTATTTCTCTATCCTGCACATCCGTAGGTAAATCTATCTGTTCTACTTCATGCACCTCCTCCACAGGTACTATATTTTCCGTTTGTACTGAAGGCTCTATAGCCTGTGTATGATAACTAGGGCTTATTACATTTAATTGCGGTTGATTATCATCTTCGAGAATTTTCTGAAAATTCTGAACATCCTCAGGTGCAGGCTGAGACAATGCTCCACTTGGGTCCTGTGAATATAACCCACTCTCTTCACTAAGAATTTTTTGGAGTTTACTTTGAGCAACAACACCTGTTTCAACAGCCATATAGCCCTCCAAAATAACTAATTAGAATGTTTCAAGAATCTCCATTCCCCTCTGAATCCCTAAATAAAGTAAATTAGCAACTTTCATTTCATCTGGAGGTAAACCTGAATCCATAGCAGCTTTTACAGTACTCTTCATTTCAGCAAAATCATTTTTAATAGTACGAAGTTTTGTATGATCAGGATCTCCGTCTACTACATCAAATAAGGATATAAATGGCTCACTCAATTTGCACCTCTCAATGGATATTCTTTATATTGATTATCTTTAGAAAAGATCAACTTGTCTAAAGAAACTGAATCAAGGGTATAACCACTAGGTAATACCCCACCCTTAAAAATTCGCTCTCCTGTACTTAATGTAATAAATGGTATTGGTAATAATGTTACCCCCTTTATAACAGATCCTCCTAACACTGATGACTCCTCATCACTTTCATCTTTAACTGGTTGACCCTTTTGTGCAGACGTAATAGGAGCAGGCTTGATTTGTTGAATTTTAAACATGATTGGCACATCAAGCTCTTTTTTTATTTCTGCTAATGCCTTATCGAGCTTTTTAGTACGTTCCTCATCAAAACTCCCTACTATTTCTATTTCTCCTGCAAGATACGTCACTTTTAAAGAACCAATTTTATTTTCTGCAAATATTTTGTCTAAAACTTCAGCAACCTCTTTAGCATAAACAATATGCTTTTCCAGCTTGAATGGTATAGGAATGTCATCCCTCATAGCAGAAATTGACCACTCTTCAACAAAACCATCTTTCATATATCCAGAGATACTAATTATACCTGGATCTGAAAATTCTTTGACAGAAATATGAATACCTCTAGAAGCAAAAGCAGCTTTTACAGCGTTAACTAAGTCATCACGAACACCAACATCAATATATACAGGAGAATGCACACTTTGTGCCAATGTATAAATTAATTGTCGTTGAACATCACTTTGTACAACTCCACGAATAATAATTTGTTGAGCACCTGGGATAACTGATACACCACTAAATCCATTATCTTCTAGCACTTTCTGTAAAAATGCAACTTGTGTTTTTTCATCCACAGAATCCCTTTGATAAGAAATTGCAATAGCTCCTAAAAAAAGGATAAGGAGACATACACCAATGAGTTTTCCCATAGAAAACTTATCAATTTTACTAATAACATCTTGAGGATGTGTATCTCCAAATACTTTCTTAACTAAATCATCTTTCTGTTCCTGAGTTTGTGTTGTTCCACCTTCTAATCCAAGGTTATTATTATCATTTTCTGCTTGGCTAAGTGTTTCAGCATATTGTTGTGCTGCTTTATTTTGCCAATTTTTACCTGGGAAGTTCCACCCAAAGGATGTATTCCCTAAGTACCAAAAGTCTCCAGGTTTAGGTTGAAAACCTGACTCTGGCACAGCTTGATTATTAGACCAAACACCCCCTTCTAAAGGGATAACAGTCAAATGTGTTGTATTTTCACTTTCTCCAATATGAACATCAAGCTGAGCGTGTCTGGGAGCTAAAGAAATATCTGTCAAAATTATATCACAAGAGTCACTTGTCCCAATAGTATAGCTTCCCTCTGGTAAAATAATTTCTGCACCAACATGTGGCCCAGAAAACACATATATACCAATACCATCTACTTTGCTCATTAGCCTAGCCTCTGCTCTTCAATAACTGGAGCCCTTCTTTTTCTAGAGCACCCTCCTCCTGTAGAACTTTTGGGTTTTATATCATCATATGTGTCCTGTACTGCACTACGATGAAATGAAGGATCATCAACATGTGCAGGTATAGGCGTAACTGTATTAGGCATTATAATTCTTGGGGTAATAAGTATTAGCCGTTCCATCTTTTTTGATGTTTTTGTATTTGTTTTAAATAAATATCCTATAATAGGGATGTCCTTGAGAATAGGTATACCCTTATCATTAACACCTTGTTGTTCATAGTAATATCCACCTATAAGTAAACTTTGGCCAGTATTAACAACACCTTGAGTATTAATTCTTGTCTGTTTAATAGGTGGTAGTACAACATTAGAACCTACAGTAGGATCTGTTGAATTATCATTTTGATTATCTTCGATAGCTACAACAAGTTTAATAGATTTTGTACCATCATTATTATATATAATATGGGGTGTCACACGTAGAACCGTACCAGATTCAACTTTGAATAAATCAACAGTCTGATAACCTTGAACTTGAATATAGTATGTACTTGTGTTTTCCAATGTTGCTTGAATATTATCTACAGTAAGTACTGAAGGTTTCCCTAAAACTCTTGCTTCACCTTCTGTTTCAAGAGCTTGTACCCGTGCTAAAAAGAACTCTACCCCTTTTGAATAAATGGTAGAATATGTTAGACCTCCGCCTTCGACAGTTCCTTTAGTAATCTCAAGTGGTAGTGATTGTTGAGTAGTAGAAAAGTCACCACCCATTGTCATACTCTTCTTAGAACTTCCTTGTTGTAGTGTAAAACCAAGGTCTCTCTTAAATTCGGAATCAATGTCTACGATGGCAGCATGAATTTCAACAAGCTCTAATGGTTTATCCAAATCATGAATAACTTCCTCATAGTAAGGCATTCTATATGCCGCATCGTTAATAACAACAGCATTCATACGAGGATCAGCCATAATATTAACGCCAGCTGCTTGTTGTTTTACCTCATTACCTTTTTCTGTTTTTTCCTTACCCTTTGAAGCAAGTCCTTCTCCGTTTAACTTATTCACAGTTGCAGGCTGTTCAACTATTGTTGTTGCTGTCTCTTGTTGACCATTAAGCATTGCACGTAAAATACTAGCAATACCAGGAACTGTAACAGTTTTATCCATACTTTGAATAACAATATCATCTGCAGATGCATATTTAAGTGGGAAAACACGCATGGTAATATTAGATAATTGAGAAACCTCAAAAATAGATACAGCCTGTAATACTTGTTCAATGTAATGTGGAGGACCGGAAAGGATAATCATATCTCCATTTAGTTGAATAGGTAACTGTGGTGAAATAACAGA
Organism: Lawsonia intracellularis PHE/MN1-00; assembly: GCF_000055945.1. Classification (NCBI taxonomy): domain Bacteria; kingdom Pseudomonadati; phylum Thermodesulfobacteriota; class Desulfovibrionia; order Desulfovibrionales; family Desulfovibrionaceae; genus Lawsonia; species Lawsonia intracellularis. The sequence continues at coordinate 1,423,369 of NC_008011.1, read as the reverse complement.
AGAGTTTAATAATATATGATATAAGCGTTCAACAGTCATAACTTGTGGACTTATAAACACTCTTTGCAGTTCTGCCTGTGTATAAAAGTACATGGTTTTTCCTAACATATACCACATGACACCAAAGGCACTCCTCATACCTTCAAGAAACTGGTATGGATTCTCATCCTTAAAAAAACCACTGACATTACCACGAACAGCAGGTGAAATAATAGCACTATATCCCTGAGTGAATGCAAAGTCTGTCAAAAGACTACCTAAACTTTCTTGTTCTGAATAATGTGTATATAAATAAGAAAAAAGTGTTTCAGCCTTGCTTACACTAACTAAGTGTATAAAAAGAATGCTCCATAGAAGTATATAAAAGAGTACTTTCAAAATAACTCTAAGAGCATTTTTCATATAATAATCAAACTGTATCCACATTGGCCTATCCACCTAGTAATTAGGACAAAATATTTCAAATTACAGCCAAATCATATATTCAACATTATGGATCACAGATTATACATTACAACATAATAGCTCTACTGTAACTACAACATATGATTTTTAAGTATAATATATATTTTTTATCAATAAAAATTATTATAACTCTTTATATCTATGGCAAATAAGATATAGTAAATGTCAAAATTTGATTATATAATATGAATACAAATATAAAAATAATAAATTATTTTATGTGAATAAATATATTAATAGATATTTAATATCTATTAAAAATAATAATATATTATTATATACATAGTGAGTTATAGAATGTATATACTATATTATGTAATTATTTAGATATATTATGAATAATATGGTTTAATTTTTATAAATTAATATAGAATACATAACTAGTAATAAACATACGTTATACTAAAAAATATATTTTTACTATTATATATATATATATGAAATATAAATTTAGTAATAAACTAATTTTAATTTTTAAACTAATGTTTATATAATCTATTATAATATATATATATATTAATGTAACTATAGTTAGTATAATTTAAATTATATATAAAAAAATAAATACTACAAAATAATACTATATGATAAAAATAAATATATTAATATACATAGATAAACTTATTTTTATTTTGTTATATTATAAACATATAAAATATAGTTCTACATAACTATACTAAATATATAAATTAAGATATAATTAATATATTATTAATAGTATATTTAAAAAATAATTTATATAGCTAGATAATTAAAAATTATGTATCTAATTAAGTAGAGTTAAAAATAAACTATATACATCCTTTTAGTAAAAAACTATCTAATATATAAAATTTCCTATAATGATAATCTATGACTAATATTAATATTATCAATACTATTAATAAAATACTATATTATATAATAAGATAAATAAAATCATAAATTATTTAATATATATATATATCACTTTTGAACTTTCTTTATTATTATTATTATTATTATTTATTAAATAGCAATATTCTTAATGAGGTACTCTTTAAATAGATCTTTTTATCTTTTCCATATGTCACTACATATATCACACATAAAAAAGAGCATGTATCCTTCTTAGATACATGCTCTATTATAGCTTTGTCTATATAGAATTACACGCTATTTCCTATATATTACAATCTATATTTATTTCTCAATAACTTCATATTAGTTGTTCTATAAATTATTACGCCAGAATACGCTGTGTTGTTGCATTAGCATCCCTAGTAACTTCTGACATAATCTGCAGAGCTTGCTGAGCAAGGTTCTTTGAATTTTCAGCAAATTGCTTTACTAGTTCCATTTGTGCTTCTAGTTTCTTTTCTTCTGCTTGAGTTGTTCTTATATCAGCATCTATAGATTTCACTTGACTCTCTTTACCAGTATCCATACCACCTCTTATACCTTCAGCAATCTCCTTACCTAAAGTAAGCTTGTTTGAAGTAACTTGTGCTTGAGGTGTTGTTCCTACTCCAGGGTTAGCTGTCATACTTTTTACACCACCTATAGTACCCCCAAATCCCATTGCAGTGGTCATAACAGAACTTGCTATACCTAACCCCATCATTAATTTAGATTGTTCTTTTATATCTTTAGCTGCTTCCAGCATCTTATTAACCATTCCTTCAAGAGCACTATTTTGTACGTCTTGCGCAGCTTTACGTTGCTGATTCATAGCATCAACTGTAACTTCTGCAAACATAGCTGCTGTTGACTGAACATAACCACCACCTTTAGGAGCTGATAGCTCAGGTAAGCCCATTTTTGTAACATTTTCTTGAGCTTCTCTTTGCTGTACTCCTTCTAAGTTACTAGCTGCAGAAGTAACAGGAGCCTTAGGGGCTTGGATTGATACACCATCAACTTTAGCAGGTTGTCCACCAGAGGAGGAAGTTACTTCTTGTGAGGTACTTTCTTCTATATTTTGTTGTGGTATTTGAATTGATGAATTATTTAATGAAATCATGATAGTCTTCTCCAAAATTTATTAATTTATATATTATAGTATAGTCACTGTATTTACTAAAGGTATTACTCACGTGCACCACGTTGAACAGCTATTTTTGTATTGACGCTATCTTGAATAATATCTGTTATTATTTTCATTATAGCATTGAATTGTTCCATTTGGTTTTTAAAGAAGTCTTGTAACGTCTCTATCTTAGCTTTAACTTTTGCAATAGCAGCTTCAATTTCTTTTTGTTCAGATTCATTAGCTTTTATATTGCTTTGCACTACAGCTGTACCAATACCTGTACCGCCTATAGCAGACTGATTAACTGAACCAGCGATTTGTACTATTTTAGAAGCTTTTTCAATCATCTGTGCCAACTTAGCTACATCTTGAGACTTTGAAAACATATCTGCTATTTTTGACACTCCAGCCATTGCTCCACCACCACCAGAGGCAAAACCAATAGCTATAGTCACTGCAATCATTGCTAACTGTATACCAAATGCAATCCATTGTGCTGTTTCTGCTGGTACTCCCATAGCCTCAAGAGCCTTACTAATCCCTGCTGAGATGGACACTTTACCATCCGATAGCGACGACATTGCTGCATCAATTGAAGCTACAATAGCCATAATACCTGCAGCAACCAATAATGGGTTACCTGAAGCAGCACCTGCAGCAATAGCTAGCGCACCTCCAATAGCTCCTAGTACAGCACCAATAACTGCAAACAACTTTTGGAAAAACTTAAGTATACCACTTTTCTTAGATTCAGCAATATTATCCTCAATCTTTTTAATTTGCTCTTGGAACTTTACTTGTTGCTCTTTATTCTGTGCTTTAATTTCATTTACTGTTTTTTCAGCATTCTTTTTTTGCTCTGTCAGCTGTAGTGATCCCATTAACGTACTGAGATCTGTTACTGTACTGATTTTAGCTGGTTCAACCAATGGAGGAGGGACATATGGGGGTTCCTCTGGAACTTCTTCACCACCCTCAGGTATTTCACCACCTTCAGGTATTTCGCCACCTTCCCCTACATCTTCCTTATCACCAACTTCTCCAGGCTTTTCAGTACCACCAGCTGAATTAATACTATCTGCTGCTGCTTGACCTTTAGCAGCCTCTGAAGCATCTCCTTTACCTGGACCACCTTGCTCTTTAGGAACACCACCTTCAAGTTCTTCAAGTCCTTCTTCACCGGATGTACCAGTCATCAAGCTACTCATTCTTGCGGAGCTTCCGCTTATATCTCCAAAATTTGTCATTGCTTTACTCCTCCAGAGAGAATTTCCAACATAGCTTTTGCTCTCTCTTTCACTAAATCATGCTTACGATTACCCTCCTGGCAGAGTGCTTCAGTGCTTAAAAAAGCAACTCTTGCGGACTCTTTATCACCGAATTTCATATAACATATGCCCGCATAGAGAAATGGTGTGGGATCTCCTAGCGACCCTGCAAGGCCTGCCATTTCATAGGCTTCTATTGCTCCCTTATAGTTTTCAAGTCCTTGACGGCTTCCTGCAAGTCCCATCCAGTATCTTTCATCCATATGTTGATATAAGCACAAGGCTTGGAAGAGCGTTTCTGCATCTTGATAGTTTTTTGCCTGATATGCTCCATATGCAATGGTATATAACACATCCATCTGTTCTTGGGTTATCCCAATGATGTCACCAATCGATGAACCTGTTGACAAGGCATCCATAATAGCTTCTACACGTTCCATATCATTATCAGTTCCCATAACTGGAGCCTCAGATGTAGCAGCCTGTGTTTCTTGACGCTCTTGTTTCATAACCATTCTCCTTTATGGAAATGTTATAATTACAATGGCTTATATTAAACATATACTCTTCACAACAATCATTTAAACCTTTGGAACTATTATGGCGTTCTAGCCGGCTTGTATCATCTAAGTCTATGTATATTAGCATGAACTAACCGGCACAACGCCTCCGTCGTAATGTCTTTTTTACTGCAGAGACTATGCCAAACATTAGTTATCAGCTAGTTATACTTTTTTTGATTATTAAGACGTACTATTGACATATGTAATTGCCAACAAGGTTGGCTAAATAAAAACTTTGTTGACGCTAAAAAATAACCTCTACCCCCTACCATTACATTTTTATAAAAACCTCTCTGACAATTAAAGCTAGTTTAAAAACAACTAAACTATTATAACAAATAAAATACAAAGCATATTTTTCTATGTTAAATAATAGTAATCACCATTAAAACAACAATAGAAAATAAAATTCATCAGATACTTTTAGCCTTTCCTCTCTCACAAATTAATAGATATGTTCTATTACTCTATTTGAGTATGTTGAAATTAACAAAAATATCTGATGAGACAAAATAAATAAAGAATAAATAAAATAGACTGTTATATAGACTAATAAAGTCTAAGCTATATTTTTTGCTATAGAGTTTAACATTTGATTAGAAGCAGTTACATTAGTGCTTGTACCTTGCATGAATGAGCTATATTGACCTGTAGCCTCTTTAATAATATTCATAGTAGATTGAATATCTGTACTTTTTGTATCAACAACCTTCTGGGTATCTTTAATTACAGCAGTCCAGTTCTCTGCATTAAGATTTGGATACCCAGGGACGTTAATACCATTTTTATCACACCATGCTTTTTCTGCTGCTGTCATTGGACGTGTGACACCGCCACCACCAGCTTTCTCTACTTCACTAAGTTTTTGATTAAATGATCCTATCATATCATTAGCTTCTTTCTGTTCACCTTGAAGTACTTCTAGTTCGTCCATTTTATTCATAGAAGCCTGACGGTAACTATCAGCATAAAGTAGCAAAACAAATGCATACATTGCCACAGGGTTATCTTTATAATTATCAGGATTAGGTAACGGAAAAACGCCAACAGGAGCAACACCACTCATAATTATTTCCCCCTAACTAAAAATAACTATCTAAAGTTACAATATTTTTTTAATATACTATTACTATTTAACTACAGTAAGGTAAGGCATTAAAATATCAAGTTATGTTTGTTAAAAAGTATAAAAATCTATCAGCAAAGAGTATACCAATAGTTAAACTAAAATAGATTAACAATACTAACTAGATATCAACACTTTTGATTATATACTACGATTTTTATCATGCAATAAATTGACAGTTAGATATATTACTACACTTATAAACAATAAAAGAACAATGTTTACTCATAAAAGAGTATATAATAAAAATGACGTAATATATACTAATAGCTACTAATATAATATGATATAATACAAAAGAAATTATAAAAATGTTAATTATGTTTTTAAGAGGTTATAATAGTAACTAACTAAAAATAAATACCATAGTCTATTATTAGTAATCTTTTACTACCTATTACTATAGTATAATACTATATTTAATATTTACTAGTCTTGAACAGTTTTTTTATTAAATTCTAATAATATAGACTGATTGCTATTCAATTAGTGTTACTTTGTCCGCTAATACTAATAATATTTACTGTTACTTATTGAACTTTACTGTATACTGTTCCAATGCACCTTGCATCCAAACCATTTTTTATTATTTACATAGGAATATAACATGTTGTAATATTAACCTTTCTAGTGTTAACTTATTTTTTATGCTATTAGCTTTAGATGGATATCTACATTATAAATAATAAATAAATAGTCTACATATACCTGTTGTATCCTCTCTAATTTCTTCTAATTATTATTAGTATGATTCTTCTCTAAGATTACTTTAGCTCTATTACTATTTCTACTAAAAAATAAAATTTTTTCTTTACTTTTTTAACAAAGATAAAATAATATTTGCATTAGAATAAGATAAACAATTAGAAAGGTTGTGTAGTGTTTACAGACCTACTTAATTCAATATCATTAGTAATACTTGATGTGGCTCCTTGAACTTGAGAGTTATACTGTCCTAGTGCATCTTGAGCTTGAACCATTTTTTGCTGTGTACTTGAGCCTATATTATCTATGTAAGCTTGGGTTCCTTTACATATCAGATCCCACTCATCAGCATTAAGCCATGTGTCACCTGTATCAACCTTAGATGGATATTTTATATTATGGGATTTTAACCAATCAATTTGCCACTGTTGTATCCGCTCCCACTTCCCCTGACTACCACTACCATGACCTTGGCTAACATCACTTTGATGCTTTCGAAACTGATCAAGGTAACTACTTGCAGCTTTTTGTTCACGCTGTGTATCTGCTATACTATTCATTAGAGATGTTGCTGATTCACGTATATTCCTAGCAGTAACTAATTCTAACATAGCATAACGAAACATTGGGGTTGGATTCTTTGTAGGATCTACTGCAAATTTAGGTGCTGCTGTTCCAGTTACATCAGCTGCACCAGTTGCCCCAGTTGCCCCAGATACACCAGTTATACTCATAGAACACCTCCTCAAATTTTATATTGGAGATAATACTACCTTATTATAATAAAATAATAAATAATAAAAGTAATAAGTGTATTATAATTCCTAAAAAACTATCTAATCTAATTTTGCTAGATGAATTACTTAAATAAGTTAGTTAAGCATATCAAAAATAAGATAAAAAATATTTTTTAAAACTAATATAATGTATACTCAGATAGGTTGCTATATACTAATAAAAGGGACAAGATTGAGATACTCATATAACAAAAGATAGAGACAATAAATTAATAAGCTACAAAATAACAAAGATAAGTTATTCTTTCTTAAAGAAACTATAGTACATATTATTTACTTGCTTATTTTATTACCTTTACTTTTTAGTCAATAATAAATAAAAAATTTTTGATAGATCTTTTTAAAAAGCCAACTAACTTCTTCAATTAATTAGCTTATGCAAACTCTAACACTACACAATTCAATACATTACATTAGAAAGGTTGTGTAGTATTCACAGATCTACTCAACTCAATATCGTTAGTAATACTTGATGTTGCTCCTTGAACTTGAGCATTATACTGTCCTAGCGCATCTTGAGCTTGAACCATTTTTTGCTGTGTACTTGAGCCTATATTATCTATGTAAGCTTGGGTTCCTTTACATATCAGATCCCACTCATCAGCATTAAGCCATGTGTCACCTGTATCAACCTTAGATGGATATTTTATATTATGGGATTTTAACCAATCAACTTGCCACTGTTGTATCCGCTCCCACTTCCCCTGACTACCACTACCATGACCTTGGCTAACATCACTTTGATGCTTTCGAAACTGATCAAGGTAACTACTTGCAGCTTTTTGTTCACGCTGTGTATCTGCTATACTATTCATTAGAGATGTTGCTGATTCACGTATATTCCTAGCAGTAACTAATTCTAACATAGCATAACGAAACATTGGGGTTGGATTCTTTGTAGGATCTACTGTAATTCGAGGTATTCCTCTTTCAGAGTTACTCCTAACTTCTTTAGAATTACCTTGTACCTCAGAAGGTTGTGACATTTCCTCTGAGTTTGTAAAGTCATTCATACTATTCCCTTGGAATCCAAAAGAAGATAAATTTGTTGAATCAGACATTATATTTCCTCCACCAGTAAAAACAATGTTAAAAATCAAAATAAACTAAGTAGCTTTTAAGAACAAAATATATTCATTTTATTTTAACTATTATATAGTTAGTACTTATTTTATATTACTTATTATCATCATTGTTGTATTTGCAACCTGACTTATTATAATATAAACATTAAAAAGTAAGTAGTAATAATAAAAAAGTAAGTAGCAATAATATTACTATAATACCTCTTCTTTTTCAAAGAGATAGCTTAACTAAGAATATTTTTATTAAAATAAATAGAAAAAATTACTTGGATAATAATACTAGTAACAAATAATAACTGCTTCACTAATAAGTAAATTACTTCTTACTTTAGATAGATTAAATTTAGATAGAGAGAAATTAAACTAAATATTTCTTAATAACTACAATAAGTTAAAAATAAAATATGATTTTACTACACATTTATTAAAAAATACCTAAATTATATATTATTACTATACTATTTTATTGGCTCTATACTACAATATAAAATAAATATATTAAAATTATAACTTCCTTAATAAGGTTACATAATTATATAAACTATACAGGTAGAATTACACTAGGTTAGTTAGTAACTTCTATACTAACCAAATAATATACTGAGATTAAAGAACTTAATAACATCTATTTATTAACCTGGCTGAAATATAAAAATTTTTATTAATTATCCTGTGTAATTTATTATTATTTTTGATACAATAATAAAGTTATTTAGTTATAACTAATACACGTAAAAAGTAGTATCATCTTAAATAAAGAACTATGTGGCTAAGTTAACTTCTATTATTTATTATTGTTATTACTGTGGGAAAAACTATAAGTTAGGAGATAGTTATGGCTAATGTTAGTGGAATCCCTGCACCACGATTACTTTCCACAACAAATCAAATGACCAATGCAGCTGCTGGTAATACTAATAGAGCTACCGGTAGTATGAACGGTCGTAATCTCACACAAATAAAAACACCTCAGTCCATGATTGATAATGCTTCAGAAGAATTAACAACTTCTCTTGAATCTAAAAGCAGTGACGACTTTGCAATTAAAGATCGTAAAAGACAAGGGAAAGGATCTGATTCTCTATTAAAAATGGTTCAAGAATATACAGAGCTGACGAATGATGATACCCGTAATGCTAAAAGAGCTATGTTATCCCAGGTATTACGTGCAAGTCAAAGTTCACAAGATGTACTCGAAAAAACATTAGAACAATTTTCTAATAAAACAGATGCTTGGGCTTCTCTTGCAGAAATTGCACAAGAATATGGTGCAGAATCTCCACAGCCAACAGGATTAAAATCTGTATTAGATGCTATGGAGACATTAGAAAATGAGTTTGGTGATGAAATTAAAGCAGGACTAAAAGGAGCTCTAAATTCAAAAGAATTTACTGATATAGGCAGTGCAGCACAGTTAAGAGATCTTTATACAACAACAGTAACTATAACAGCTGCACCTGATGCAGTGTTAGCAAGACTTCTTGAAGAATATGAGAGTGATGATGATCTGGATAGAGCCATTGATTTCCTTCTATCTACACTTGGTGGAGAGCTTGAATCAGCTGATCCAAGTATGGATAAAGTACATCTTCAAAGTGTAATGGGTGATATTGAAAAAACACAACAACTTCATAGCTCTCATAAACAATGTACTACAGCCCTTAGCAGGTGGAAAGAGAAACATAAAGGTGGGGGGGAAAATAGTACACTAACTCCTTTAGAAATGATGCGTGAACTAATTGCACTAAAAAATGAAAATTTTATTTCTCCTTCCTCTATAGATAAAATTGTTGATCAAGCTGATCCCCAAGATATTGAAAAAGAAGTCCTTTTTTTACAAGAGATGTTAGCTGCTGTAAGAAAATTTCCCATTATGGTATTTGATAATGTCGAAAATCGTGTAAGAGTTATGGGTGCTGTACAAGATGCTGTTGACGATGCTGTAAGAAGAGAAGATGAATTCCTCTTTCAAAAAGAACATCCTGATGTACCACTACAACCAGATGAAAATAATATACAATAACAACTATAAGAATGGTAATATGAAATCTAAATCAATATTATATAAAATTTATTAAGATATAATATACTTATTGAAAAAGAGATTATTATTAGATCTATAGTAAAAATCTCCTATAATGATTTAACTAGATAAAGTAACTAGCTACAGTCTATATTATATACTAGATAAGTTAAATTTAACTTATACATAGATGGGTATAATAGTACATTAAAATAAAATAGCATAATTACAAACTTTGAAATATAACTAAATGGGTAGCAATATGTACTTAATAACTATATCTGAGTAAGGAGTAATGCATGAAAAGGGTTTCCCTACTTGATGCTAGTATTGGTATTGGAACAATTCTTGGACCTCAAGAAACACCAGAACCTACAATACCCCAATCACGCTCACTTGCATCTACTAGTTTAACCACTACAAGTTTAGAGGCCACTTATGCTCCCTCTAATATTCAAACTGTATTAGAAGAGGCGATTTGCCCAGATGCGGGAGATGGAGGACTTCTTATTCCATCTGTTTTCTCTTCTAATCTCCAAAAATGTAAAGAAAATCTTAGTCAATCTAATCAAATAGAAATACAAAACTTTTTACAACATGACTTAGAGCCACTTATAGATAATGAAGCATTACTTAAAATGTATGTTTCACTAATGATTGAAGGATAATCATTAAAATGGCTGAAACTGTCTTTAATGAGTTTATATTTTATGAAACCCTTATAGATCTTTGTGAATCTATTGCCTGGGAAAAACCTGTTGACGAAAATAAACTTTTTACTCTTACCAAACATGGAGCTGCCCCAACACAAGTTATGAGGCTTGCAGAAGCTTTTGGTCTAATGTTAGTCAAAGTTGAAGCAAAAAACTTACAACAAGCTAAACTTATTAATGATCTTCAACTACAAAATAAAGAGCTTGAATCAACAAAAAAAATACTTGCTGAACAAAACACACATTTAAGTAGAACTATACAAGAAAATTACCAATCACAAAAAATTATTGGACAATGTGATGAAATGCATAAAGTCCTTGAACTTGCAAAAGCAATTGCAAGATATCCTATTAATACATTGATATTAGGACCAACTGGATCAGGTAAAGAAGTCATTGCAAAAATGATTCATTACAGTTCTCCTAGAAGTGCAGGACCCTTTATTGCTGTAAACTGTACAGCCATACCAGACACACTATTTGAAAGTGAAATGTTTGGAATAGAAAAAGGTGTGGCAACAGGAGTAAATTACCGAAAAGGTCTAATAGAAGAAGCTGATAAAGGAACATTATTCCTTGATGAATTAGCTGATATGAGTTTAGCAAATCAAGCAAAACTATTACGAGTACTTGAAGAGAAAGAAGTTGTACGAGTAGGAAGCTCTAAACCTATTCCTATTGATATAAAAATTATTGCAGCTACTAATGTCAATTTAGAACAATCAGTCAAAGAAGGAAAATTTCGTGAGGATCTTTACTACCGAATCAATGTAGTAGAAATTAAACTACCACCATTAGCTAGTAGAGGTGATGATATCCTCTTATTAGCACAAAATTTTCTCAACTACCATTGTTCTCAATTGCATCGTCCAGCATTAACTCTTTCTCATGATGTGCAAAAAAAATTTTTAGCTTACAGTTGGCCTGGAAACGTACGTGAACTTAATAATGAGATGGAACGTGTTGCTGCTCTTACAATCGGAGATACAGTTGAGTCATCTGATCTCTCGCAACGAATCATTAAAGAATGGGAAGAAAATACCCAAGATATACAAGAGAACCTAACAACACCATCAGAAACATCACAAAGACAAGATTCTCTTAATTTACAACAAATGGAATATAATCTGATTATTCGTGTACTCAAACAAACTAATGGTAATAAAAGTAAGGCAGCAGAATTACTTGGGATTACAAGAGAAGGTTTACGTAAAAAACTTCTCCGTTTGAAAATTTTTGATTAACCTAACTCTAACTAATTATTTTATCCAATCTATTTATTAAACACTATACTTTCTATTGCATTAATTTCTTTACTATTTTTTAAGAAATACTATTTATTCCCAAGTGTTGGAAAAATATATTGATATTATTTACTACCTATTACATATTTCTTTACCTTTTTTCTACAGATTAGAATTAACTATGTTATAACTTATGTTATAATCATTAGCTAAGGGTATACCAAATCTTTATAGGAAAAGACATAATTATTTTTAATTAATAATATTTTTTTATTTCTAACAACTATTAATTAGTTACTATGCAAAAAAACTATGAAATAGCCCTAATATATTTTGCACTCCTGTCGATAGTACTAGTAACAAACAACTAGTCTCTCTATCATGCAAAAAGGTGACGTCATGGGTATCACACTTCGAACGAAACTTTTCTTATTAGTCATTGTTTCTATTTCTATGGCGGCCATTCCTATTATTTTTTCAGCTTATGAAGATTTTCGCTCGTCTAATATTGAGCTAGAAAGAAAAACTTTTAGAAGTATAACATCTTTTGTTAAAGATGGACTTGAAGCTCGCTACTTTGATATTCTTACATATCAAGCAACAAATACTCTACAAAGTAAAAATCAACTTCGTAGGATAGCTATGATGTTGGACTCAAATCTAAATATATTAGAAAAATTTCCATCAAAAGAGCAATCTACTTTTCTCCAAGAGTGGATCAAACAATTACAACAGCTTAATATTCATATTGAAGTTTATAATGCTAATAAAAAGCCTCTAGTAAATGATCCTTTATTTACCACATTAAAAACAAAATATAACCTTAAAGATGCTAAAAATCGTTCATTTGAATCATTACTTAATTATGAACAATTACCAATTAATGGAGAATTTACAGTATTTGAAAATAAAAATTCCTCAAAATCTGATCCTATCCTTGTCTTTTTATTACCATCACCAGAAGATCAACACATTATTCTAACAGCTATAAATATTTCTGATATTTCTAAAAATGCTCTTGATGCTGAAGAACAACTTGCTAAAACAATTAGAGAAAAAATAGAAGGATTTGATCTACATAAGGATGGCTTTATAGCTGTATTTGATAGTGATGGAACACTTATTGCGCATAAAGGTAATAATATAGGTAAAAAAATAGATTTTATATCTGAAAAAACACTTGAAGAAGCTCGTAATAAAAGTATGTCAGAAGAAGTTATTTCATTATCGAAAGATGAAAAACTACTTCTCCATGTAGCCTACTTTAAATCTTTAAATTGGTATATTGTTGCAGCAGCTCCACAATCAGAAATTGAAGCCCCAACACGTGCCCTTATCCATCAACTTGTAGGTATTGCTCTTGCTGCTATTTTAAATAGTTTACTTGTCACACTAATTTTAACAGCTAGGCTAATAACTCCACTACAAACCTTAACAGAAAAAGCCTTATCTCTTGCAGAAATTGATTTTTCTTCACCAGAAGCTGAAGAGCTTGCAACAGCTGATTTACCAATAGAACGCTCTGATGAAGTAGGTCAGTTGTCACGAGCCTTCTCTATGATGGGAAAAACACTTACTCAAAATATCCGTGAACTAATGGAAACAACCACTATAAAAGAACGTATGTTAGGTGAAATTAGTGCTGCTAGAGATATCCAAATGGGTATTTTACCTACGACTGATACAGCATCACTTGTTCCTCACTATGACATTTCTGCTTTTCTTGATCCTGCAAAAGCAGTTGGTGGTGACTTTTATGATTTTTTCACTTCACCAGAAGGAAAGCAAGTTGTTGTTATTGGTGATGTTTCAGGAAAAGGTATTCCAGCTGCACTATTTATGTCTATGACAGTAACTCTTATTCGCTATGCTATAGGAAAAGGCTTATCTCCTGCTGAAGTAGCAAAAGAAATAAATGAAGTCCTTAGAAAAAATAATCCAAGCTATATGTTTGTTACTCTTTTTATTGGAATATTTGATCCAGAAAGTGGTATATTAGAATTTGTAAATTGTGGACATTGTCTACCATATATCATTAATTCAACTACAGATAAACCTATAACTACTTTAGATAATAGCCACCAAAGCCCAATTGTTGGAGTTCTAGAACATGCTGAATATGTAAATAATCAAACTCAACTTCACAAAAATGATATATGCTTCCTATATACAGATGGAGTTACTGAAGCAATGGCCCCAAATCTTGAGCTTTATGGTACTGAACGTTTTGAAAAAACGCTTGATATGAACAGGAAGAAGTCATTAAAGGGATTAATAGCAGCAGTAAATCAAACAATAATAGAACATAGAGGAGAAGCTGAACAATCTGACGATATAACGATGTTAGCATTTATGTATAAGTAGAGAGAGTTGTTGTGTGTGTGTGTGTGTGTGTGTAGAGAGGTGTTTGTTAAAAGGAAAGGCTCTCTGATAGAGAGCCTTTTTTATAAAAAAGTCTTGGCATCGACCTACTTTCCCACACATAAATATGCAGTATCATCGGCGATGGAGGGCTTAACTGCCGAGTTCGGGATGGTATCGGGTGTACCCCCTCCTCCATGGACACCAAGACAAAATATGTATAGGGGATGAAGAAAGTAAAATAGAGCAAGCCTCACGGACTATTAGTACTGGTCAGCTGAATACGTCACCGTACTTACACCTCCAGCCTATCAACCAGGTAGTCTACCTGGGTCCTTTAGCCTCTTTCGAGGGGGGAGAACTAATCTTGAGGCGGGCTTCCCGCTTAGATGCTTTCAGCGGTTATCCCTTCCACACATAGCTACTCTGCTATGCCACTGGCGTGACAACAGAACCACCAGCGGTGCGTCCATCCCGGTCCTCTCGTACTAGGGAAAGACCCTCTCAATTCTCCTTCGTCCACAGAAGATAAGGACCAAACTGTCTCACGACGTTTTAAACCCAGCTCGCGTACCACTTTAAACGGCGAACAGCCGTACCCTTGGGACCTGCTTCAGCCCCAGGATGTGATGAGCCGACATCGAGGTGCCAAACCGCATCGTCGATATGAACTCTTGGATGCGATCAGCCTGTTATCCCCGGCGTACCTTTTATCCAATGAGCGATGGCCCTTCCATTCGGGACCACCGGATCACTAACGCCAACTTTCGTTCCTGCTCGACATGTCTGTCTTGCAGTCAAGCTCCCTTATGTGTTTGCACTCAACGCCTGGTTTCCGATCAGGCTGAGGGAACCTTTGCATGCCTCCGTTACATTTTAGGAGGCGACCGCCCCAGTCAAACTACCCACCAGACACTGTCTCCTGCCAGGCTAACTGGTCAGGGTTAGGATCTTAAACGTGTAAGGGTGGTATTTCAAGGTTGCCTCCGCCTATACTGGCGTATAGGTTTCACTGGCTCCCACCTATCCTACACATACAAGCCCAAAATCCAATGTCAAGCTATAGTAAAGGTGCACAGGGTCTTCCTGTCTTTCTGCGGATACACGGCATTTTCACCGCGACTTCAATTTCACCGAGTCTCTGGCCGAGACAGTGTGGAGATCGTTACGCCATTCGTGCAGGTCGGAACTTACCCGACAAGGAATTTCGCTACCTTAGGACCGTTATAGTTACGGCCGCCGTTTACTGGGGCTTCAATTTGGTGCTTTGCTTGCGCTAACACCTCCTTTTAACCTTCCAGCACCGGGCAGGCGTCAGTCCCTATACGTCGTCTTTTGGACTTTGCAGAGACCTATGTTTTTAGTAAACAGTCGCCACCACCAATTCACTGCGGCTTCCAGGAGCTCCAATAGTTTTATTTTCACCCCCAAAAGCGCCCCTTCTTCCGAAGTTACAGGGCCATTTTGCCGAGTTCCTTGGCCAGAGTTCTCTCGAGCGCCTTGGATTTCTCATCCTACCCACCTGAGTT